>CADCOF010000228.1 GCA_902802975.1 uncultured Ruminococcus sp.
GGCGGCGTGCTGGCGGCATGCTGGCGGCATGCTGCCGCACCCGGATACGCGCTGTGACTTTGTTGTATCATCGAATAAAAATCGCGAATTAAACTTTAGTGATAGCTGCGTTAACGAAAAAGGAGGCGTGCCGGGCGCGCCGGGGCACGCGGGGATAAAGCTGAGTGAAATAATAGGTGAAAACGCGTGATTGAAAAAACGCGTGATTGAAAAAACGCGTGATTGAAAAAACGCGTGATTGAAAAAGGGGAATTTAGCGGTAAAATTTGTACCCGTGTGCAACGGATGTAAATTTTATTGCTAAATCCCGACTTCCGTTGATTTATTTGAAAAAATGATTGCTGAATTGCAGAGAAAGGAAGTAGAGTATATGGCAAATAAAGCAATGACATTTGATAAGTATAGAGTATTTGAAACAGAGTTTGCCGGACGTAAGCTTGTTGTTGAAACAGGTAAAATGGCACAGTTGGCTAATGGGTCATGTCTTGTTCGCTACGGCGATACAGTGGTACAGGCAGCCGTTACAGCAACCGCAAAGCCCAGAGAAGGTGTTGATTTCTTCCCGCTTTCCGTTGATTATGAGGAGAAAATGTATGCCGTTGGCAAGATTCCCGGCTCATACCTCAAGAGAGAAGGAAGACCCTCCGAGAAGGCTATTCTTACATCAAGAGTGATTGACCGTCCGATCAGACCTCTGTTCCCTAAGGATATGAGAAACGACTGCTCCGTTGTTGCAACCGTTATGTCGGTAGACCCCGACTGTTCTCCCGAGATCACAGCTATGGTAGCTACGAGTATCGCTATTTCTATTTCGGACGTTCCGTGGAACGGACCCGTTTCAAGCGTGTCGGTTGGCTATGTTGACGGCGAGTATGTCATTAACCCCGGTAAGGAGCAGCGCAAAGTCAGCCGCATGTCGGTTACGGTTGCGTCTACAGACAGCCGTATCGCTATGATCGAGGCAGGCGCAGACTGCGTGCCTGATGACGTTATGTACAACGGTATTATGGCAGGTCACGAGGCTAATCAGAAGATCATTGAATTTATCAAGGGTATTCGTGAAGAAATAGGTAAGCCTAAGTTTGAGTATCCCTCAAATGAGCCTGATCATGAGATGTTCGAGGCAATTAAGTCGTTCTGCGAAGAGGACGTTAAGGTCGCTCTCGATACCGATGACAAAACAGTTCGTGACGAGAGACTTAAGCCGATATATGACGCCGTTCATGAGAAGTTCGACGAGATATATCCCGATATGGAAATGAAGATAGATGAGTGCCTGTACAAGACTCAGAAATTTATCGTTCGCCGCTGGCTTTTAGACGAGCAGAAGCGCGTTGACGGCAGAGGTATGGACGATATCCGCCCGCTTGCGTCCGAAGTGGGAATACTTCCCAGAGTTCACGGTTCGGGTCTGTTTACAAGAGGTCAGACTCAGGTTCTTACAGTTACAACTTTGGGTCCTGTGTCCGATAAGCAGATTCTTGACGGTATCGATGACGAGGAAGAGAAGAGATATATTCATCACTACAATTTCCCGAGCTATTCTGTCGGCGAGACAAAGCCCTCAAGAGGCCCCGGCCGCCGCGAGATAGGTCACGGCGCGCTTGCCGAAAGAGCACTTGCACCGGTTATTCCGTCAGTTGAGGAGTTCCCGTATGCAATTCGCCTCGTGAGTGAAGTTGTGTCGTCTAACGGTTCGACGTCGCAGGGTTCTGTGTGCGGTTCTACACTGTCTCTTATGGACGCAGGTGTGCCGATCAAGGCTCCCGTTGCCGGAATTTCATGCGGTCTTATCACCGAGGGCGAACGCTGGATGACTATGGTAGATATCCAGGGTCTTGAAGATTTCTTTGGCGATATGGACTTTAAAGTTGCAGGCACGAAGGACGGTATTACAGCTATTCAGATGGATCTGAAAATTAGCGGTCTTACTCCCGATATGGTCAAAGAGGCTCTTTACAAGACTCACGTTGCGAGAAACTATATTCTTGACGAGGTCATTCTGAAAGCCATTCCCGAGCCGAGAAAAGAGCTTTCTCCGTATGCGCCCAAGATGTTTAATACTGTTATTCCGGCTGATAAGATCAGCGAGGTTATCGGAAAGGGCGGCAAGGTAATCAAGGAGATTCAGACTCAGTTCGAGGTCAAAGTCGATATTGAGGAAAACGGCGACATTGGCAATGTTTTTGTAAGCGGTATGGACACAAGCAAGTGCAAGGGCGCTTTGTCTGCCCTTGAACTTATTGCAAAAGGTCCCGAGGTTGGTGCTGTATTCTATGGCAAGGTAACACGCATCATGGAATTTGGTGCGTTTGTAGAAATAGCTCCGGGCATGGAGGGTCTGTGCCACGTTTCAAGACTTGATGTTAAGCGCACAGAGCGCGTTACGGATGTTGTTTCCGAAGGTGATACAATTATTGTAAAAGTCCTTGAGATAGATGATAAGGGCAGAATTAATCTTTCACGCAGAGATGCACTTATCGAGGTTGAGGGCCTTACTCCCGAAAACGATATAAGCGATCAGCAGAGAAGACCACGTTCCGATAGAAGAAACGGTGACCGCCGCAATAATTTCCGAAAAAATAATAATTAATCTTAAATAACAACAGCGCATTCAGGTCGTATAGAGCTTGAATGCGCTGTTGTAAA
>CADCOF010000229.1 GCA_902802975.1 uncultured Ruminococcus sp.
CGAATTGAATTCCGCATTCCGAATTAGCAAAACAACTCCACACTAAAAAAGCGTTTAGGAAAAGATTTATGTCGTTTACTATAACTGCACAGGTAGCACGCAAAAAAGCAAACACCGGGCTTTACATTTTTGCATTTTCATATTATAATAGTACCAAACAAAAGCGATGGCATTAGTTTATGCCGGTTGTGCTTATATAAAAAGATAGGAGAAAACAATAGTATGGTTCAGTTTGAAGAATTAAAGCTTGCCGTTATGGAGTTGGAGCCTGAGATCAAAGATCTCGAAGACGCGCTTGGACTTAAGGCATGCAAATCAGAAATAGAACAGCTTGAATATAAAGCTGCGGAACCGGGTTTTTGGGATGATACGGAAAATTCTCAAAAAGTTTTGCAGCGAACAGGCTATTTAAAAAACAAAGTTGAAAGTTACGACGCTCTTGTCAGCGCATATGAGGATACTCTTGCACTGATCGATCTTGGCAACGAGGAAGAGGATCTGTCTGTTCTCGATGAGGCAAAAGAGGAATACGAAAAGGTAAAGTCCGAGTTGGAGGCACAGCGTCTTTCCACTCTTCTTACGGGTGAATATGACAAAAATAATGCTATTCTCACATTCCACGCAGGCAGCGGCGGCACCGAAGCGCAGGATTGGGCAGAGATGCTTTACAGAATGTACGGCAGATGGGCAGAACGCCACGACTTTAAGATTAAGACGGTCGATTACCTTGACGGCGATGTCGCCGGCTTAAAAAGCGCGGTTCTTTTAGTCGAAGGTGATAATGCGTATGGATATCTGAAAAGTGAAGCCGGCGTTCATCGGCTTGTACGTGTTTCTCCGTTTGACAGTGAGGGAAGACGTCATACGTCGTTTGCATCACTTGAAGTAATGCCTGAAATCCAAAAGGACACAAGCATTGTGATCCCCGAAGACGATATCGAAATGCAGGTATATCGTTCAAGCGGCGCAGGCGGTCAGAAAGTCAATAAGACTTCTTCCGCTGTTCGTCTTACGCATAAACCAACCGGTATAGTTGTTGCGTCACAGATTGAACGCAATCAGTTTCAGAACAGAGAGATCGCAATGCAAATGCTTATTTCAAAGCTCGTCGAGATCAAAGAGAAGGAGCATTTAGAGAAGATCGAGGATATCAAAGGCGTACAGAAGGAGATCACATGGGGCAGCCAGATCAGATCATACGTGTTCATGCCTTATACGCTTGTCAAAGACCATCGCACAAAATTTGAAACTGCAAATGTTTCCGCTGTGATGGACGGAGATATTGATGGTTTCATAAACGCATATTTAAAAGCAGAGAACCAGGGCACACTTGAGAGTGGAGAATAATTCCGATCAAAGGCGCGTGCCTGCCTCAGAAAAAATGATTTTGAGCCGAACTTTTGGAAAGTTCGGCTCAAAATCGTTCGCATATATTCGAATATATTATTAATCGTAATCAAATTTCCTGAAAATCGGACTTTGAAGCACCGCAAACAGGACATGTCCAATCATCGGGGATATCTTCAAATGCCGTACCGGGAGCAATTCCTCCATCGGGATCGCCAATTTCCGGATCATAGACCCAACCGCACGGACCGCATTCATACTTCTTCATGGTTGTTTCTCCTTTCTCTGTTGGTCTCGAAACACACTCAAAATCACTCTTGGGGTGTTTGCAAATAGGACAAATAAAATCATCGGGAATATCTTCGAATTTTGTTCCGGGGGCAATTCCATACTCAGGCAGTCCCTTCGACTCATTGTATTCCCAACCACACACAACACATCGCCAGATAACGTCTCCTCCGGTCGGCTTCGAGGCAGCAGAGGGTTTTATATGGTTCTGATAATAAGTATACGTTGCTGAAGGCGTATCATTCAAAACCTCCATATTGGTAACATCGGCAATAAAAAGCGAGTGCGTATCCAGATCAATTACTTTTTGAACATAGCCGGAGATATAAGCATTTGCACCGGCTGTAATATAGTAAAGCCCGTTTAAAGCACGCTTTTTGTCACTAAAGCCTGCGAATTTATCGGTATCTTTTCCCGATGCAAAACCAAAACGTTTGAATAATTCAAAATCCGCCTTCTCACTCAGCACGGAAAGATTGAATTTTCTGTCCGCAACTATCATATCATGTGTGTAATTTGCTTTGTTAACCGTAAACGATATCCTATTCGGCTCGGATGTCACCTGACCGGCAGTATTAATAATACAGCCATTGTCCTTTTCACCATTCTTTGCTGTAAGCACAAACAAACCATATGTAAGTTTGTACATAGCTTTGTTATCCATTTTAATTACTCCTTTACTAAATCTATCAAGGCTCAAATTTCATGTTTAGTTTTAGTTGTATGTTTCATTTTCCACTAAACATAAATGATAATCCGAAATTTCACAAACAAATAAATTATAAATGAGCAAATTTGAATTTGTATTATTGTGGTAATCTATAAATGAGCAAATTTTGAATTGTTCGTCATTTTGTACAACTCCCTCAGTCTCGCTGCGCTCGACAGCGTCTCACCTGCCGGTTC
>CADCOF010000230.1 GCA_902802975.1 uncultured Ruminococcus sp.
AGAGCATCACAAAGTTTTTCGCCAAGCCTTTTTTCAAAAAGGCTTGCCGCCGGAGGCATACCGAAAGCTTAAGTTGATGACATTGGCGATAGATGGGGAGGAAAGACAAAATGAGACAATAAAGCACAAGTATAGAGATAAAGATTGATTACCACAATAATACAAATTAAATCTATTTATACAAAATGACGAACAAATTCAAATTTGCTAATTTATAATTTTGTAAACATAATCACCCATGCGAAACACTTTACTTTCGCTCCCAACGATTGCAAAGCTCGTTGATCTGATCGGCAAATTTCGCAATGTCCTTATTTGCGCAGCCTTTATTCTGTTCGATAACCTCCATAAGCCTCTTGCCTGCCATAACAAGCCTGTCAAACACTGCCTTTGCCCGCTTATTGGGTCGCTGTTTCAACCGAACGGTATTGCCAAATTTCAGGCACTTGAACTCTGTCAAATCATACTGTGAACCGCTGTACGGCGCAGTTGCGGGAATAGCCAAACGGTGAACGATTGTCTGAGCAAATTCATCACAAACCGTATCGTGACCGTGGTTTACAAATACCATTTCCGGACGTTCTTCAATATTGTCTATCCAGTCAAGAAGCATATTCATATCGGCATGACCGCTTATTCCGTCCATTTTTGCTATTTCGGCATTAACTGCAATCTCCTCACCGAACAGCTTTACTGTGCGCGCGCCGTCAAGCAGCATTCTTCCCAACGTTCCTTCCGCCTGATATCCGACAAAAAGTATAGTTGATTCTTTACGCCAAAGATTATGTTTCAAATGATGACGTATTCTGCCAGCTTCACACATTCCGCTCGCAGACAATATAATCTTCGGCGTTGGATCAGCATTTATCGCAACGGAATCTTCTGTAGTAATGGAAAGCTTCAGATTAGGGAATTTGATAGGGTCTATACCGCTGTTGATCAGCTTTCGTGTATCATCATCGCAATAATCGAGCATATCCTCACCGTAGATTTCAGTTGCCTCAACTGCGAGCGGGCTATCTACCCACACCGGGAAATTACTAAATTTTCCGAGAAGACCGTTTTCTTTTATCTCTCGCAAAAGATACAAAAGCTCCTGCGTTCTGCCAACCGCGAATGAAGGGATGATAACATTCCCCCCTCTTTCAAACGTCCTGTAAATAATCCTTGTAAGCTGTGAAGTATAGTCAATGCGAACGCCATGAAGGCGGTTTCCATACGTTGATTCTACCACCACATAATCTGCCTTTGTGGGTTTGTGCGGGTCACGAATCAGTGGGCGGTCTATATTCCCCACATCGCCGGAAAACAAAACCACGCGCTTTTCGACGCCTTCTGTCAAAGTGATCTCAATCGACGCAGAACCTAACAGGTGACCGGCGTCAATGAATCTGACCGAAATGCTGTCGCTTATCGGAATAATCTTATCATATGGGCATGGTGAAAAATGCTCCATGCATTTTTGTGCATCCTCTGCGGTATACATCGGCGTGTATTCTATTCCTCCGGAACGCTTTGATTTTCTGTTTTTCCACTCGGCCTCCATCTCCTGAATATGAGCCGAATCCACCAACATAATATCACAAAGTTTTGCAGTTGCGGCCGTTGAATAAATCTTGCCTCGAAATCCCCCGGCACACAAAAGCGGCAGCTTTCCGGAGTGATCAATGTGGGCATGAGTGAGAAGAACAAAATCTATCGCACCGGGAGAAACCGGCAGCTCGCTGTTTTCGTATATATCAACGCCCTGTTCCATTCCGCAGTCAACAAGAAATTTTGTATCGCCTATCTCTATCAGCGTACACGAACCTGTTACTTCATGAGCAGCACCAAGAAATGTAATTTTCATAACATCACTCCCAATATAATTAAAGCAAATCTTCCAAAATGCAAATCGGTTTTTATACCCTTTATCATATTGTAGCATATTACTCAAAAAAAGTAAATATGTTATATAAATTTCTGTGATATTTATTTACATTGTTCAAAGCTTAAATACTGGCAACCGATAAAGCACCCTGAACGGTATGCTGGAAAAGAGCTTTTTTTCGGCTTTGTAACAGACCCCTATAATCCGCCAATGTCATCAACTTAAGGTTAAACAGAGAGCATCACAAAGTTTTTCTCCAAGCCTTTTTTCAAAAAGGCTTGCCGCCGGAGGCATACCGAAAGCTTAAGTTGATGACATTGCTATAATCCTCAGGAGGAGCAGTATAAGCGTACACGGACGCTGCTTGAACAACTAAAGGGCAGTGGTATCAAGCTCAGTATACAAACCAAATCAGACCTTGTCCTTCAGGATATTGACCTGATAAAAACATTTCCGAATGCAAGAATTGGATTCAGTATCAATACTTTAGATGAGGGCTTTAAGGACGATATGGACAAGGCTGTGAGCATTGAGTGCAGGCTGTCCGCTATGAAAAAGCTGCACGATGAAGGCATTCTTACTACTTGCTTTATCTCGCCCATATTCCCCGAAATCACCGATGTTAAGGCTATAATTAAGCGTACAAAGGATATGTGCAATCTGATATGGCTTGAAAATCTCAATCTCCGTGGAAGTTAAAGGATGGATATTCTCGGTTATATCAAAGAGAAATATCCGCACTTAATACCGATATACGAAGAAATCTATCTGCACGGCAGCAGACTTTATTGGGAGAAGCTTAATAAGGAAATGAGTTCTTACGCTGAAACTGTCGGTCTGCCTTATGTGCGTAACGATGACAGTATGCAGAGAGTCTTTGACGAGCCGCCTGTTATCGTAAATTTCTTCTATTATGAAGAAATAAAAAAGTCGGCAAAGAAAGCGAAGTGACACTATACAAACACGGTAAATGGAAGAAGTAAATTGGTGAGAAGATATGTCTTTAATCTAACGGAAAAAAAGTCCCCCGCCTCTAAGCGAATTGCAGACTGGGGATTCTTATTAACTATAAATGAGCAAATTTTGAATTGTTCGTCAATATCAACAAATTCGCGTCGCCTTGGAGCGGCGAGGGAACATGGTGCAAACC
>CADCOF010000231.1 GCA_902802975.1 uncultured Ruminococcus sp.
ACGCCGCCCCGCGCCCAACTTATAAGCTGCAAACGCGGCGAAGACTAACGTTAACAATACAGCTCGGCGGAACTGGGAGCGGCGGCACGCCGCCCCGCGCCCAACTTATAAGCTGCAAACGCGGCGAAGACTAACGTTAACAATGCAGCCCGCCGGAATTGGGAGCGGCGGCACGCCGCCGGAATTGGGAGCGGCGGCACGCCGCCGGAATTGGGAGCGGCGGCACGCCGCCGGAATTGGATGTGATAAAATGAAAACTAATATAATTGATAAAATATATTCGGAAATAACGTATTTTGATGGGGGAATGGGTACTCTTTTGCAAGCAGAAGGGCTTAAACCGGGAGAACTCCCCGAACTCTGGAATATTACTCGACCTGAAGTGATATATAATATCCACAAGCGTTATCTTGAAGCAGAGAGTAATATCATTACCACCAATACATTTGGTGCAAATAAACTTAAATTTAATAATATAGAAGAAATAATATCAGCTGCAATAAATATAGCGCGCCGCGCAGTCAATGACATTGGCGGTGACAGATACGTTGCATTTGATATGGGACCGCTCGGTAAAATGCTGAAACCGCTCGGAGACCTCGATTTTGAGGAGGCTGTTTCGGTATTCGGAGAAAGCGTTAAAATTGCCGAAAAGTGCGGCGCAGACCTCATTTTAGTGGAAACGATGAATGATTCTTATGAGGCAAAAGCCGCTGTTCTTGCAGCGAAAGAGAATTGCAGTCTTCCGGTGTTTGCAACGTGTGTGTTTGACGAAAACGCTAAATTGATGACGGGCGCAGACCCCGCTGCAATGGCGGCAATGCTTGAAGGCTTGGGCGTTGACGCGCTGGGAATGAATTGCTCGCTGGGACCTCGTCAGATGGTCAATATTGTGCCGAAGATCGTTGAGCGCGCAAGCGTTCCCGTTATCGTAAATCCGAACGCGGGGCTGCCGAAAAGCGTTGACGGCAAAACTGTCTATGACGTTGACGCAGAGGAGTTTTCCAACATTATGGCGGAGATTGTCAAAGCCGGTGCCACGATCGTGGGGGGCTGCTGCGGCACTACGCCTGAATTCATAAAGCGAACTGTCGATAAGACAAAAGACCTTCCGTTTACACCGCCGACAGCGAAGCATTTGACCGTTGTTTCGTCATATACTCATGCGGTCGATATCGGAAATATTCCCGTGCTTATCGGTGAAAGGATAAATCCTACAGGCAAGAAGAAGTTTAAACAGGCTCTGCGTGATAATGACTTGGAGTATATTCTTGGCGAAGGCGTTTCACAGCAGGATGCGGGGGCTGATATTCTCGATGTGAATGTCGGTCTTCCGGAGATCGACGAAGCCGCAATGATGGTGCGCGTTGTGAGCGAACTTCAGGCTGTCAGCGACCTTCCGCTCCAGCTCGATACGGTTGACCCTGTCGCAATGGAAAAAGCTATGAGAATATACAACGGCAAACCGCTTGTTAATTCCGTTAACGGAAAGCCGGAAAGCATGAACGCGATTTTCCCGCTTGTGAAAAAATATGGCGGCGCGGTTATCGCTCTGACTATCGGTGTTGACGGCATACCGAATACAGCCGAAGGACGTTACGAAATAGCCAGAACGATTGTTGACGAGGCGGCAAAGTACGGTATTGACCGCAGTGACATTATCGTTGATCCGCTCGCAATGACTGTTTCAAGCGACACAAACAGCGCGAACGTCACTCTTGACAGCATTCGGCTGATTAAAGAAAGACTGGGCGTTCATACAAGCCTCGGTGTGTCAAATATTTCGTTTGGTCTGCCGAACCGTGATTTTATCACTTCAACTTTTTATGCGATAGCTCTTCAAACGGGGCTTGACTGCGCAATCATGAATCCGTTCTCTGTTGAGATGATGAAGGTCTACCACAGTTTCAAGGCGCTGCGCAACATGGACGAAAGCTGCTCGCAGTATATCGAATTTGCCTCAAACGTAACGGTCAGCAGCCAAGCGGGCGTGGTAAAAAAGGGCGCAGACGACACAACAGTTAACGAACCGCTCAAGCGCGCCATAATAAAAGGACTTTCAGATCAGGCGAAACGAATTGCATCGGAACTCCTTGCGGAGAGCGACCCGCTTGATCTGATCAATAATCAGATAATCCCCGCGCTGGATATCGTAGGCAAGGGGTTTGAGAACAACACGGTATTTCTGCCGCAGCTTCTGATGAGTGCGGACGCTGCAAAATCTGCATTTGAAGCTGTGAGAGAGGCAATGTCTTCCGAAAACAAAGCGTCAAAGGGGAGCATTATTCTCGCAACGGTCAAGGGCGATATTCACGACATTGGAAAAAACATCGTGAAAGTTCTGCTCGCAAATTACGGCTACAATGTGATTGATCTCGGGAAAGACGTGCCGCCGGAGGAAATCTGCAAATGCGCGCTTGAAAACGACATAAAGCTCGTAGGTTTAAGCGCGCTGATGACAACGACAGTGCCGGCAATGGCAGAAACGATCAAGCTGCTGCGCGAGAGTGGTTCACAGGCAAAAGTAGTTGTCGGGGGTGCTGTTTTGACTCAGGAATACGCGGACATGATAGGCGCGGACAAGTATGCCAAGGACGCAATGGAAACGGTTCGGTATGCAGAAGAAATGCGGCGTGCCGCCGCTCCCAGTTCCGTCGAGCTTTATTCTTAACGGTAAGTATCGCCGCGGCGGGCAGTACGCGCTCAAACTATGTGCAAACATAAACTGAAAAACCCGCGCCAGACTGAATTTATAGACGCAGGTGGAAATTGTACTATAAATGAACAGAAAGTAAAACTGCACAAAACCAAAACTTGATAGAGAACATCTAAAGTTTTTGCCCCGCTTTTTTCAAAAAGCGGGCAGGGTGCAGGGACGGAGTCCCTGCAAAAGGAATTAAAGTATGAATGTTAAAGGTGTAATATTTGATCTTGACGGGTTAATACTGGATACCGAAAAATTGTATCAGCATTTTTGGAGAAAGGCAGCGTGCGATCTTGGCTATGATATGACGCAGGAGACTGCGCTTGCGCTGCGTTCGCTTGACAAAAATCTTGCAAGACAGCTGCTGTGCGATACATTCGGGAACAATTTCGATTTCGATGCAGTAAAAAGCCGTCGTATACGATTAATGAGCGAATACGTTGAACAAAACGGTGTTTCGGCAAAAAGCGGCGTTCGAAAGCTTACCGAGTATCTCGCTTCAAAAAATCTTTGTACGGCAATTGCAACAGCGTCCAATTATCAGCGTACAAATGATTATCTCACCAGGGCAAATATTCGAGACTGCTTTGATACCATTGTTTGCGCCTGCGATCTGCCGCATGGAAAGCCGTATCCCGATGTGTATCTGTTTGCGTGTGAAAAACTGGGTCTTGTGCCTGAAACCTGCATTGCTCTCGAAGATTCACCGAACGGAGTAAAATCGGCTCATGACGCGGGGCTGAATGTGATCTGCGTTCCGGATAACGGCGAAATAGAACCGGAAGTTATCCCGCTTGTGTATACACATGTTAAATCGCTGAACGAGGTAATTTCAGTTATAGATAATATTCTACAAAAGGAAAACTGATATGTATATCGGAAATGTTGAAATAAATGGATATGCCGCGCTTGCGCCAATGGCAGGCGTAGCCGATAGGGCTTTTCGTCAGCTATGCAGAGAATTTGGCGCGGCGTATACCGTAACGGAAATGGTCAGCTCGAAGGGGCTGGAGTACAAAAGTGTAAAAACAGAACAGCTTATGGAGATTTCGGAGGGGGAGAGACCTACCGGAATACAGCTTTTCGGCAGCGACCCGCTTACTATGGCTCATGCCGCCGAAAAAGCAATGGACTACCGCCCGGAGATTATTGATATCAATATGGGCTGCCCGGCACCGAAAGTCAGCGGAAACGGCTGCGGCGCGGCTTTGATGAAAGACCCCGAACTTTGCGGAAGGATAGTAAAATCAGTGAGCGGCGCGGTAGATGTTCCCGTAACCGTAAAAATTCGCAAGGGGTGGGACGACAGCAGCGTTAACGCCGTCGAAGTGGCTAAGATATGCGAGCAAAACGGCGCGGCTGCAATAGCCGTTCACGGCAGAACAAGAGCGCAGCAGTATCGCCCGCCGGTTGACAGAAATATTATAAAAGCCGTAAAAGAGGCGGTGACCATTCCCGTTATCGGAAACGGGGATATCACTACAGCGGAAGAGGCGCAGAGTATGTTTGAGGAGACGGGCTGCGATCTTGTAATGATAGGTCGAGGGGCTTTGGGTAATCCATGGCTGTTTATGCAGATATACTCATGGCTTCACGATGAACTGCAGATACCCATGCCGACGCAAACGCAGCGGCTGTACGTAATGATGCGGCACATCAAGCAGCTTTGCGAGTACAAGGGCGAGGATATAGGAATGCGCGAGGCGCGAAAGCACGTTGGGTGGTATCTGAAAGGATTCAAGGGTGCGTCGGCACTCAGAAGAGAAGCAAATACGCTCAAAACTTTCGGCGATCTTGAGAAGCTGTTATTCACTATTGAACATTAGTAGCTTTTATTCCGGTTTTACAAGCAATAATATGCTTTGTAAGATAATAATAATTAAAGAAAGGTTGTAATGCAAATGAAACGAAACTTGGCAAAAATCCTTTGTGTTGTTATTACTGTGATAGTAATAGCCGGCTCATTTTCCGTTGCAGCGTCCGCCGATCAATCAAGTGCAATGATGGGAAAGTTTAATATCCCATCGTTCAGCGACGTTGGTGAGGAAGAAACGTATTTTTTCAGCGACGATTATTTTACTGCACCTTCAACAACGCAGAATAATCACCTTGTCACAATGTCGCTGGCTCTTGCGATCACCGCGATGAATTATGGCGGCGAGTCGCAGCTGAAAACACTGTATAATACTACAGGTTTTATAGATATCAGCACAACTGATCTGGATATCAAACCCACACGCGATACTATAGGTACTGCTATTGCTCACAAGAAGATCGGAGACAGCGAGCTTGTGGCTGTTGCTGTACGCGGCGGCAATTATGAATCAGAGTGGGCAGCAAACGTAACATCGGGCTTGACAGGTGACGCAGAGGGATTCAGTGTTCCCGCGAAGAAGGTTATCGAGAGAATCAAGACGTACATTTCAGACAATAATCTCAAAAACGTAAAACTTTGGGTCGCAGGCTATTCAAGAGCAGCTGCCATATCCGACCTTGTGGGCGTGTATGTCAATGAAAATCCGGACGAATTCAACACCACTGTTGACGATGTTTTTGTCTTTGCGTTTGAAGCACCCCGTTGCAGCGCAAGCGATAAGGTGTACAACAATATTTACTGCGTAAAGAATAAGAACGATCTTGTTACTTATGTTTACCCGCGCGGATGGAATTTGTACACAAACGGCGTGGAAATAAATATAGGAAGCGATAAATCTATTCTTAAAGTAAAAGTTGATCTCATGGCGGAGAATAAGATCGTTCCGCTGGGCGAAGTTTCGATGGACGATTTTATTCAGTCTACAGTGGATTTTATATTCGATGAGATATCGAGAGATGCTTATTCGGCTGAATTTGATGACACTGTTGCAGGTCTGATTGAGCTGTATTACAGCAAGCCGTCATCTGACTGGACTAAAACTATTGATTTCATAAAAAACGAGCTGATCAATCAGCTGATGAATAATCCTCACTTCCAGTACATATTATATGAAGAAATGGACTCCGGCGTAGTAAGACACAACAGCGATAAGATGTACAAGCAGCTTACAGAGGAGCTTATCCTTTGTATGAATGAAGTTGTTAAGCCTGAAGACCTCAATCTCACGCAGCAGGAGTATCAGACTGTATGCGGAGGTCTGTATTACATTTTAAGAGTATTGGGACCTGTTCTTGTTAAGGATTATGTTTATCAGGAGAATGTTGATTTTGATAAACTTGTTGTGGAAAATTATAGGGATCCCGAATTTGACCCGCAAAACGAAGATACATTTATTCCCACATATGAACAATATTTGAAACTAATGGAAGAATATGATCCCCAAACGATAGATGAACCTATACCATATGAACCGAATGCGTCTGAACTTGGCTATGAAGATGGATACGAGGACGGAAGAGCCGGGAATGCCAAGCGCACGGAAGCACCTATGCCGAGAAACCCCGAAGATTATTCAGAAGATCAGCTTGAGTCATACAAATCTGAATACATGGACGAATATGAGTATGGTTATGCGGTAGGCGAACAGGCAAGAATTTATTCCGAACTGCCTAATGATTACTTTGAAGGTGAAGATGCTGCTTATAAAGACGCAAAAAACGATGCAGAAAAAGACGCATTCGTTGGGAAGTACAAAGCAAGCTTTAATGAGGAACCTTACGGAGAACATACGAAATACTATATAAAGGGATACAAAGATACATATGCCGGAACGTATGACAGATATTATAATAAATATTCAAGATATTATAAAGAAATGACATTCTATCATGTTGGTACATTTGCAGCAAATATGGAGCAGATAATATCCGAGCATTATCCGCAGACCATATGGGATATGATCACAAAGCTTGACTCCAACTATGACATAGAAGTCGAGCCTAAGAGAGAAAACATTCTTGGCGACGTTGACAATGATACGATAATAACTGCAAGCGACGCGCTTATGATCCTGAGAGCAAGCGTTGATCTTGAAAAATTTGACGCGCAGAAAATTCTTTGCGGCGATATTGATAAAGATAATGAGATCACATCATTCGATGCACTTATGGTTCTGCGTTTCAGCGTTGGTTACGCCGATATTTATAATATCGGAAAAGTTATAGGATTTTTGACTCCTGTTGGCAGCTGGACAGGC
This sequence comes from uncultured Ruminococcus sp., assembly GCA_902802975.1. Lineage (GTDB taxonomy): Bacteria > Bacillota > Clostridia > Oscillospirales > Acutalibacteraceae > RUG592. The sequence continues at coordinate 6,838 of CADCOF010000231.1, forward strand.
AGCACCGCGCTTGGAACCGTATTGGCAGTGATCAACGAAGATGGCACAGCAGTTTTGTCGCTTGCAACAATGCCGCTCAAAATGAGTACGACATGGAGTATGGAAGGCGATACAGTTACTGTTATTATTATGGGTAAACCGGAGTCGTTCAAGTTTGTAGGAGATACTCTCGTCAATGTCAACGACAGCACGATGGTATTTGCGAAGAGTGCATAGCTCATAATCTATTTGTAACACACAACAAAAACCCGCGCCCAACATAGTGTAGGGCGCGGGTGATGTGGTTTGTTTTAGCTAAAAATTCGTGCGCGTATCGCCCGCGGGTGCAACCCGCCGCGTATCGCCCGCGGGTGCAACCCGCCGCGTATCGCCTGCGGGCGCATGCCCGCCGCGTATCGCCTGCGGGCGCATGCCCGCCGCATTAGTTGTTGATGAGTTTGTCCTCATCAGACCAACTGTAGAGCTTTCTAACCTCTGCGCCGATAACCTCAGCGGGAGACTCTGCAGCCTTTCTTCTCATTGCACGGAAGTGAGCCTGACCGCCTGCAGGAGACATGTCGAGAAGGAATTCCTTTGCGAAAGAACCGTCCTGGATATCGGAAAGAATCTTCTTCATAGCCTTCTTTGTGTCCTCTGTGATGATCTTCGGACCTGTTACGTAGTCGCCGTACTCAGCTGTGTTGGAGATAGAATATCTCATGCCGGCAAAACCTGACTGATAGATAAGGTCAACGATAAGCATCATCTCGTGAATGCACTCGAAGTATGCGTTTCTCGGGTCGTATCCTGCCTCGCAGAGAGTCTCGAAGCCAGCCTGCATCAATGCGCATACGCCGCCGCAGAGAACTGCCTGCTCGCCGAAGAGGTCTGTTTCTGTTTCTGTTCTGAATGTAGTCTCGAGAACGCCTGCGCGTGCGCCGCC
>CADCOF010000232.1 GCA_902802975.1 uncultured Ruminococcus sp.
AGTTTATCGATAAAGAGCTGCACAAGCAGGCGGTCTACGGTCTGCCCGAGTTTTTCAGAGATAAGATAAAAGGCACAAAGCTTATCGCAAATCCCGGCTGCTACACAACATGCGTTCCGCTTGCGCTTGCGCCCGCCGTTGTAAACGGTTATATCGAGATGACCGGTATTATCGCTGACTGCAAAAGCGGTGTTACAGGGTCGGGAAGAGGTCTTTCGCAGGGCACTCATTACCCCGATCTCAACGAGGGTTTCCACCCATATAAAGTTGCAGCACACCGCCACACGCCCGAGATCGAGCAGACTTTGTGCAAATTGAGCGGTCTTGACAGCGTGAAGATCACGTTTGTTCCGCATCTTCTGCCTGTAAACCGCGGCATTCTTGCCACATGTTACGCAAAGCTAAAGGACGGCGTGACAAAGGAGCAGCTTAGAGCCGCTTATGAGGAGTACTATAAGGACGAGCCGTTCGTGAGACTTTTGCCTGACGGAAAGACAGCTGATATCCATAACATAAAATATTCGAATTACTGTGATGTATCGATATTTGTTGATACACGCACGGGCACATTCGTAGCTGCCTCAGCGATAGACAACATGGTAAAGGGCGCAGCCGGTCAGGCTATTCAGAATATGAATATCATATTCGGTCTTGACGAGACAACGGGTCTTAACATTACGCCGCCGGCATTCTAAAGGAGAATTACGATGAGTTATAAATTTATCCCAAACGGAACCGTCACCACACCTACGGGTTTCAAGGCCGCGGGCGCAGTGGGCGGCGTTAAGCCGAGCAATACCACAAAGCGCGATATTATGATGATCGCAAGCGATACGCCGTGTACGGCTGCCGGCGTGTTTACACAAAATCTTGTGAAAAGTTCGGCTGTTCTGCTCACAAAAAAGCACCTCGAAAACGGTACGGCGCAGGCTGTTATCGCAAATTCGGGCAATGCCAACACATGCAACGCAGACGGCATGGAAAAAGCGGAGAAAATGGCGACGCTTGCAGCGACTAATCTGGATATAGACCCCGACGACGTAATTGTTGCGTCTACGGGCGTTATCGGTCAGGTGCTGCCTATCGAGCCGTTTGAAAAAGCCGTGCCGGAGATCGCCTCAGCGATGAGCGAAAACGGCGGCAGCGACGCGGCAGAAGCGATAATGACAACCGACACGGTCAAAAAAGAAGCCGCAGTCAGCGTTGAACTTTCCAACAAGGTGATTACTATCGGCGCAATCGCAAAGGGCAGCGGCATGATACATATCAATATGGGTACGATGCTCAGTTTTGCCGCAACGGACGCCGCTATTTCCGCAGAAATGCTGAAATCCGCTCTTGAAGAGGCGGTTGACGTAAGCTACAACATGGTAAGCGTTGACGGCGACACTTCAACGAACGATACTCTCACAATCATGGCAAACGGCGCGGCAGGCAACGAAATCATCACAACGCGCAACGCAGATTATGCGGCGTTTACCGAGGGCTTGACTGCACTGTTCAAAAAAATGGCGAAAATGCTTGCAGCGGACGGCGAAGGCGCAACAAAGCTCATCGTATGCAGAGTAAACGGCGCAAAAACAAAGTCGGACGCAAAGGGTGCGGCAAAGGCAGTGATATGCTCCAGTCTTGTCAAGGCGATGATATTCGGCGCAGACGCTAACTTCGGAAGAGTGCTGTGCGCGCTGGGGTATTCGGGCTGCGATATAGATATAAGCAAAGTTGACGTTGCATTTTCATCTGTTAGCGGCAGAGTTGAAGTGTGCAGCAACGGCGCGGGCATTGAGTTTTCGGAGGAGCTTGCAAAGAAAGTTCTGCTCGAAAAAGAGATCACAATTGAAGTGGAGCTTAACGATGGAGACGGCGCGGCGGAAGGCTACGGCTGTGACCTTACGTATGACTACGTAAAGATCAACGGCGATTACAGAACGTGATCGCAGGGCATGGGAGGAAATATCAAGATGAACATATCAAATGCCGAAAAAGCGCACGTTCTTGTGCAGGCATTGCCGTATATACAAAAATATTACGGGCGTACGGTTGTTGTAAAGTACGGCGGCAACGCAATGATAAACGAGGAGCTTAAAGACGCTGTCATGCACGACATTGCGCTTTTGAAGCTTGTTGGAATAAACGTTGTGCTTGTTCACGGCGGCGGTCCCGAAATAACGGACATGTTAAAGCGTGTCAACAAGGAGAGCCGATTTGTAAACGGTCTGAGAGTAACAGACCAAGAAACGATCGATATTGTACAGATGGTACTTGCCGGAAAGGTGAACAAAAGTCTTGTGCAGCATTTGCAGAAGGCGGGCGCACCGGCGGTGGGTCTGTGCGGACTCGACGGAAAAATGCTGATAGCCGAAAAGCTGATCACGAGCGAGGATATAGGATTTGTCGGCGAGATCACCGAGGTCAATCCAAAGGTGATCAAGGATGTTATAAATTCGGGTTTTGTGCCGATAATTTCCACAATCGCAGACGGCAAGGGCGGCGATGAAGTATTCAACATAAATGCCGATATAGCCGCGTCGAGAATTGCCGCCGAGCTTGAGGCGTGCAAGCTTATCCTCATGACAGATATACGAGGGCTGCTCAAGGACAAAGACGACGAAAGCACTCTTATCCCGTGCGTGAACGTATCGGAAGTGCCGATGCTCAAGCGCGAGGGCATAATCAGCGGCGGTATGATACCGAAGATCGACTGCTGCGTTGAAGCCGTAAGGCGAGGAGTATCGAGAGCGTACATAATTGACGGCAGGATACCCCACTCAATACTTATCGAAATGCTGACAGCCGAAGGCATAGGCACAATGTTTTATTAGCGGCGTGCCGCCGCTCCCAATACGCGGTTTGTTTTTTCGGTTGCATAGCTTTTAAGCACGTGTGCCCCGTCGTGCCCGGCACGACTACTTTTTTATTTACATGAGTCGAAATGTAAAAAGTGTATAACAGCATAAAGTTTTTGCCCCGCTTTTTTCAAAAAGCGGGCGGGGTCTGGGGCAGAGCCCTGGTGAAGAGTGATAAAGCTGCCGTTGGTATTGGTGAACTCAACCCGCATTACAAATTGAACTTAAACCGGGGGTATGGTGATATTGAAAAAAGACATAGAAATACAGATCAGACCTATGACGATACAGGATTACGATGAAGTGTTCGCAATGTGGCAGATCACCACAAAGCGTGCGCTTTCTGATGCGGACAGCAGGGAGAACATCGGATTTTACCTTGGCAGAAATCCCGGCATGTCGCAGGTGGCTGTTGTAAACGGAAAAATAGTAGGTACTGTTCTCTGCGGTCATGACGGGAGAAGAGGTTTTATTCATCATATGGCAGTGCTGCCGGATTATCGCCGCCATCAGATCGGTATGAAGCTTGCAGCAAAAGGTCTTGACGCTATCGCGGCATCAGGTATAGCAAAAACACATATATTTTGCTATACCAATAACGAATTAGGTCAAAGCTTTTGGAAAGCTATGGGCTGGACAAAGCGTGACGATGTGTACGTGTTCTCTTCTTCTTCGGGACAGAACGGTTCATCGACACTTTAGTAATAACAGGAGTTGTAATTCAATGAAAGAGAATGTCTTGACAGCAAAAACAAGACCTAAACAGAACTTTGCCTTGAAAGCTTTTTTGCTCGGAATGGCAATGGCTGCGGTCTTTGTTTTGCCGAATACGATCATTTACAAAGGCGTCTATTTGTTCTACGCCGATTTTAATATGCAGGTCGTGCCGTTTTATCAGCATATGGTGCGCGCTGTCCATGAGGGAAATGTTGGCTGGGATTGGTACACAGACTTGGGTTCGTCCTTTGTCGGTACATATTCGTTTTACAATCTCGGCAGCCCATTCTTCTGGATAATGGCGATGTTCCCCGCTGCCGCTGTGCCGTATATCATCGGTCCGCTGCAGATTTTGAAATTCGGCGTCTCCGCCCTCACCGCTTATATGTTCATGAGCAGATATGTCAAGAATAAAAATAACGCGGTTTTAGGTGCGATTTTATATGCGTTTTCGGGCGCGGCTATGTATGATATAATATTCCATTTTATAGACATCATGGCACTGTTCCCGCTCACTCTCTGGGCACTTGACAGATATGTTCACGAGGATAAACGCGGGTGGTTTGCGTTTACGGTCGCTTTGTGCGCCGTGACAAACTACTACCTCTTTACCGGCGTTGCCGTGTTCCTTCTCATTTATTGGGTGGTTCGCATGGTCACGGGTTCATATAAGCTCGACGCGCGCCATTCGTTCTACCTCTTGATTGAGGCTATTCTCGGTACCGGCGTCGCCGCTGCAATACTCCTTCCAACCGTGTATCACGTCGTCGGAAATAGTCGTTTGTCTGCATCGGATATGTCCGGCTGGGGGCTTTGGGCGTACAAAACAGGCTACGAATACCTGAATGTTTTGCTTGCGTTTATCATGCCTCCTGAGTTCCCCGAAACGGAGATATTCATTGGCGGCTACGTTCACAAATGGGTTTCAAATACAGCGTATCTGCCGTTGTTCGGTACCGCGGGCATGTTCGCCGTTATGCTCAACAAGCACAGAAACAAGTGGATCAGGGTTTTATACGGCGTGTGTGCAGTGTTCCTCTTTGTTCCGGTTCTCAACAGTTCGTTCCAGCTTTTCACAAATTATAACTACATGCGCTGGCTGTTTATGCTGCTTATTGTTATGGCTCTCGGTACCGTCATGGCACTTGAAGACCCCTCAACAAAGTGGAAAAAGGCTATTGCACTTGATCTCACTGTTACGGCTGCAGCTGTCATTATAATGGGCTTCACTCCCGTAAAAACGATGATCGAAGATAAACAAACCACAGTATTTGGTATTTATGCTTCAAGTGCGGAGTTCTGGGAGCTTTCATGCGTTGCTTTGGCTAATATTGCGCTGCTTTGTCTGTTTATACATCTTTACAAAAAAAATACAGACAAATGCAGACGTTACGCCTCGATGGTTCTTGTATGTTCTATTATCGGAACTCTCGCGTCAACCTTTGTTCCCAACGCGCGTATAGGCTACAACAGTATCAACCCACAGAAAAACGGTCTGCTGAACGCCGATGTTTCAACGACAGGTATTACCGATTTTGACGATTGGCGCAGCGATGTTATCACTCAGTTCAACTGGTCGCAGTATAAAGCAGATAAGGATTCACTTCCCGAAAATATGAATGCAAAAAGCTTTACCGAAAGTGATTCCAAATTTTATGATCAGCTTGCTAAAGAAAAGGATAAAGACCTCGGAATATACGAAATAGATAACGCTACAATTTATTGGAATATTCCCGGTTTTGGTCATTTCCACAGCACGGTCAACAGCTCGATAGGCGATTTCTACTATGGCTTGGGCGTTGAACGAAATACACTTTCGAATCCGTCGCAGGCGTTTTACGCGCTGAGATCATTTTTATCCGTAAAATATATGTTTGGTATAACAGATTCAATTTTAAGTTTTACGGAATCCAACGATGAACCCACATATCCCGGCTGGAAGTATGTAAACTCATGGGGCAAATATGATATTTATGAAAATGAATACGTACTTCCTCACGGTATGACTTTCGACAGGTATATGTCGGCGGCAGATTTTCAGAAGGTACCCGAGGAGTACAGACATCTTGTGCTTGTCAATACGCTTGTGACAGATTCCATCGATAACCTGTTTGAGTTCGCTGCAGCGGGTATGGAGCAGGTTCACGAGAACGATTTCGACTTCACGCAGGAAGAGTATATCAAGAGCTGTGAGGATAGAATAGCCTCCGGTGTGTCATCGTTTACAAAAGATAAAAAAGGCTTCGAGGCGACTATCACAACCGGCGACAAAGAAGAATACGTCCTGTTCAATATTCCGTATGATTCGGGCTGGAAGGCTACAGTCAACGGAGTGAAGACTAAAGTTGAGCTTGCGGATTACGGTTTTATGATTGTAAAAGTTCCCGCAAATATGGAGAGTGTGATCAGATTCGACTACCATACGCAGGGCACAACTTACGGCGCGTTTATCACTGCGGTTTGCCTTATTATGCTGTTTATCTATCTCGCCGTTGTAAAAGTCAGAACGGCTGCCGACGCAGAGGAAGAGCAGAAGGCAATTGAGGAGCGCAAGAACCGCCGCGCAGATGAGAAAACGGATAGCGCCGAAAATGACGATGATGATCTTGACGGATTGACTGTGTTCGATATTGTAAAGCAAACAGAAGAAAACACAATGATGCAGGTTTACAAGAGAGTGCCTGTCGTTCTGGAGAGAGGTTTCGGCGCAGTCGGATTCGATATCAACGACAAAAAATATATTGACTTCACGTCCGGTATAGGTGTAAATGCTTTGGGTTATGCAGACGGCAGATGGGCAGAGGCTGTTGAAAAACAAATATATACAGTTCAGCATACATCTAATTTGTATTACAATACAACTCAGATATCTCTTGCGGAAATGCTGTGTGCAAAGACAGGATTCAGCAGAGTATTCTTCGCAAATTCCGGCGCAGAGGCCAACGAGTGCGCTATTAAGATCGCCCGTAAGTACGGTTCGGACAAATTCGGCGAGAAACATACTCATATCGTAACGCTCGAAAACTCCTTCCACGGCAGAACAATAACAACTCTTTCGGCAACCGGTCAGGATGTTTTCCACAAGCACTTTACTCCGTTTACCGAGGGCTTCAGCTTCGCAAAAGCAAACGACATGGACAGCATTCGCAGCTGCACAACAGAAGATACCTGTGCGGTTATGATCGAGCTTATCCAGGGTGAGGGCGGCGTAAATCCGCTTGACAAGAAGTTCGTGACAGACCTTGCCGCATATTGTAAAGAGAAGGGACTTCTCCTGATTGTTGACGAAATTCAAACAGGCGTTGGCAGAACGGGCAAACTCTATTGTTACGAGAATTTCGGAATACAGCCTGATGTATTGACATCTGCTAAGGCACTCAGCGGCGGACTTCCGCTCTCGGCGTGCATGTGTACAGAGGAGCTTAAGGACGTACTGACAGCCGGCACAAACGGAACAACGTTCGGCGGCAACCCGATAGCATGTGCCGGCGCGCTCAAGATACTTGAGATTGTGGGCAATGAAGATTTCCTTGCAGAGGTGCGCGCAAAGGGCGAATACATGCGTCAGCGCATCAAGAAGATGAAGGGCGTAAAGGACGTCCGCGGCATGGGCATGATGATAGGAATTGTGCTTGACCGTGACAATGCAGGGCAGGTACTCGGCAAATGCGCGGAGAACGGACTTCTTGTATTGACGGCGAAGAATTTGATAAGACTTTTGCCGCCGCTCAACATCGAGTATGAGGATATCAACGAAGGGCTTGATATCCTTGAGAAGTGTATCAATGAAGAGTGATCGGGAATGCGGAATTAGGAATGCGGAATGCGGAATTATGGCTTCTGGTGAGTGTTTTGCTTTCGACTGCAAATGTAATTATTACAATTAATTATCATTGTTGAAGCAAAATTCGTCACGTACATATAATTCCGAATGGAGAGTGTGCCAAAACGAAAATTACCGCAGTATAACCCCTCCGTCACGTCTGCTTTCGCAGCCGCCTGGGGCGGTCCCCGACGGTGCTGTTGCCTTCGGTTGGGAACCGTCCCCGACGGCAACGTCTTCCACTGGCAGACCGCACCCTACAGGGGAGGCAAATGCTGATTCCAAGCCACTTTTAAAGCCTCCCCTTTAGGGGAGGGGGACCGTTGGCAACGGCTCCCAGCC
>CADCOF010000233.1 GCA_902802975.1 uncultured Ruminococcus sp.
ACAGCTGAAAAGGAGAAGGAAGCTAAGAAGCTCCTCGGTTTGGAAGAGGAGTCTAACGACACTTCCAGCACAGCATCTGAAGGCGGCGATACAAGCAGTTCAGGTGATACAAGCAGCACAAACAGCACCGCTACCGGTGGCACAACCGGCGGTACTACAGGTGCAGGCAACAGAACAACAACAACAACTACAACTACAGCAGGCACAACCACAACCACAGATGGTACAGGTGCATCCACAGAGACGGGTGACACAACAGGTACAGCTGCATTCGCAGCAATCTTCCTCGGCGCAGCTGCAGTAATGGTTGCTACAAGAAAGAAGTTTGAAGAGTAATATAAAGCAGAGCTTTTGAGTTTACTTAGATAATTGAGGGCTTCCTTTGGTTTATCTCCAAGGGAAGCCTAGTTATGCGGGCGTGGTGAAATTGGCAGACACGCAAGATTTAGGTTCTTGTGCCCTATGGTGTGCAGGTTCAAGTCCTGTCGCCCGCACTTTCATTTGCCTCTTGAATAGGTTTCAAGAGGTTTTTTCATATATTCTTTCAACAATTTTTTAAAAATATACGAAAAATACTTGAAAAATGTCCGTGAAGTGTGCTACAATATAAATTAGTAACAATTATTTAACATGTGACGACCCGCCATACGAAACATTGGCGGCAGAGTGCGCTTGTTGGCGTGTCATATATCCAAAAGGAGGAATTAGCATATGAAGCAAATCATGAAAAAGTCTGCGGCACTCGTTTTGACTGCTGCCCTGGCTTTCGGACCTGCGCCTGCCGCTGTGGGCACAATTGTACCGTCAATGTCGTTGGCAGCTTCTGCGGCAACTGTAACCAGAAGCGTTAATTCATGGGACGGCATAATACAGGCAATAAAGGACATTGGACAGTCCGGTACGGCGTCTATAACGTTGAGCAGTGATATTACTGCGCCGGCTAATGCTGACCCTATCGTTATTCCCGATGGTGCTTTTGTAACTATCTCTCTTAACGGTCATACTTTGAGCCGCGGTCTTACTTCGCCCACGGAGAATGGTTATGTTATCAAGATTGCTAACGGCGGTGAACTTAGTATTTCCGGCGGTACTATCACGGGCGGCAACAATACAAGAGTTGTGAAGGATATTCCGGATCCCGAAACAGGCGAACCGGTTGAGACTGTTATAAGCAGTGGTAACGGCGGCGCGATATTCGGCGACTATAACTCGTGCCTTTGGATGTCGGGTGTGAAGATCAAGAGTAATTACGCGACAAACGGCGGCGGCGTGTGGTTCAATACGCAGGCGAACAAGTCTGAAAAGGTAAACAGCAGTGTCGGAAAGACTATGCTTTCCATCTCAAACTGCACCTTTGAATATAATATGGCCGATGAAGTGGGCGGCGCGCTTTTCCTTGCAAATTCGGGCAACAGCAACTCCGATCTTCACTTTATTTCAAGTTCGACATTTAATGCCAACAGTGCTACAAACGGCGGCGCGATGGCACTCTCTAATGCAAACTATCTGAATGTCACAGGTTCGTATTTCAAGTCCAATACTGCGTCCGATAAGGGCGGCGCAATTTATTCCCCTGTGGGCAGTTTCATTTGTTCGTTGAATGATACCACTATTCAGAGCAACAGTGCAAAAAATGGCGGTGGTATTTACTCGAGCGGATCAACAATCAATATTTGGAATAAAACATATCTGAAGAATAACAGCGCAATCGAAAACGGCGGCGGTTTGTATCTTGACGGTGCGTCGGCACAGTTGGGCTGGTCGAGCGATACAAGTACATCTGCCAGCAACACCGGATTTATTATGAATAATACGGCGAAGAACGGCGGCGGTGTTTATGTATCCGAAAAATCCACAATGAGCTTGCAGTGGGGCGACGTAAAGAACAACACAGCGTCAAACGGAGGCAATGGTGCCGGCATCTACAATCTTGGTACTATTGTTATGCAAAACGGTGCGTCGAGTGTTGACCCCAAACCGCTTACCGTACTTAATAATACAACAACTGCGACTAAGGACGGAATTACGCTTAATCTCCCGAGCAACATTTATGTTTCGGGCAGCGGCAGCATTGATAATTCAAAGCTTTATCAGAAAGATGCTACAGTTGCGGCGGGCGTTATGGTAGACCCTTCGATACTTAAAAAACATCCGGAATTGAACAATGCCGAATATGCGGAGATACTTAGCAAGGATCCGTCTTCTGACTATTCTTTGGTAACAGATGATGATTCGTATCTTTTCGGAGAGATGGGAACAATTATTTATGTAAACCATGTAAAGGCCGGGGCAGGTTATGGGACCGGTACCTTTGCCGATACTCATTCAAAATTTAAATCTGTATGTACGTCATATGAAGTGGATACCGGTTTCTACTATATCACAACAGCGGCTAAGACAAATGTTGGCGGCAGCAATTACTATGCGGTATGGTCGGACGGCGATGTTCGTTACAAGCAGGAAGGTACTGCCGAAACAACAACATCTTTCGCAGGCTCTAATGTTGTAGTTGGCGGAGATGTAAAGCTCAACTTCTATGTTACACTTTCCGATGCCGATGTAAAGAATCTGTCAAACCTCAAAATGAACTTCACATGGAGAGCCAACAATAACGTTGAAACAGCCACAAGCAAACTCGTTAAGTCGGGTAATAATTATGTAGCGTCTGTATCTCTTAATCCCGCAGAGCTTTCAGCAGATGTGACCGCAACACTTGATGGTACGGCAGACGGAAGTACATATACGAAGACAGATTCAATCAGCACGTATCTGCGCACTTTCATAGCAACCGGAAACGGTGATAACCTGGCAGGTCTTTCGTGTGCGCTTGCGGATTATTCAACATATCTGCAGGATATATTTACGGTGAATGTGAATAGTCTTACAAATTCCGGAGTTAGTGATGCGTCTCGTCAGAATTTGTATGGCACTATAGATTCGACAGTGGAAACTTCCGATATTGATGGCTTCAAGCAGGGTGACTATGCGCACAGTGACGCTACTCTTTCGAAGTTTTCATCTGACGACATGAAGTATGTCGGCTCAAGCTTGCTGTTCCTCAACAAAACAACGCTCAGACATTACTTTGAAGTAAAAGACGGTAAGACAGCACCGGATATCACTGTAACTGTAGGTACAACAAAGAAGACGATTAAGGCTAATAAGTCCACGAAAGTCTCCAACTGGGTATACTATGATATCGAGGATATTTCCATTGAGACATGGGGAAATGATATCAGTATGACAGTTGGTTCGGATACAACAGCTTATTATTACTGCCCGCTTGATTATGCAATTGCGGTTCTTTCGAATGCTGTGGATACATCCAAAGCGAAGCAGGATCTTGGTGAGAAGTCCGATAGCTATATTAAGCTTGCAAAGGCTATGCACTATTGCTACAAATATGCAAAGGCATATGCACAGGAATCTAACTGATGATTTTTGGAGGATGATGTTGATATGCAGAAGTATATTAAACCGGAGCTTGAGTTGATTGAGCTTTATTGTGAGGATATTATCACTTCAAGTGACCCTCTTGACGGCACAAAGAATGAAGGCTCAAAATATGAAGGTTATATGATGGATAACCATGATTATGACCCGCATAGTACGAATGATCCTAATGCAGGCGGAAACGGTTAATAATTTACATAAGTCTGAATTTCTTGAGTCGGATTTTAGTATTAATGGATGCTTAAAGGCTCTGCTTGATCATAGCAGAGCCTTTTGTTTATATTAAATAAAGCTGTGAGGAGACAAAAAATGAACATACATGAAATGCAAAAAGAAATACTCAGAATGAAAAAGGAGCAGGATGTGTGTATACTGGCACACAGCTACCAGACAAGAGAAATAACCGAGATTGCAGATTTTACGGGAGATTCGTTTGCGCTGAGTGTTAAGGCGTCAAATGTAAGCAATAAAACAGTGATTATGTGCGGTGTTAGATTTATGGCTGAAACTGTAAAGCTGCTGTCGCCCGAAAAAACGGTGTTTCTCTCAAACCCAATAGCGGGCTGCCCGATGGCCGAACAGATGGACAAAGAGATGATTGTCGAGTTTAAGCGTCAGAATCCCGATTATATTGTTGTAGCGTACATCAACACAACTACCGATCTGAAAACGGTATGCGATGTTTGTGTAACCTCATCGTCTGCCGTAAAAATAGTAAGTCAGCTGCCCGAAAAAAATATACTGTTTATTCCCGACTGCAATCTTGGTTCATTTGTGGCAAAAAATGTTCCGGATAAAAATATCAGAGTTATGCAGGGCGGCTGCCCCGTGCATGCCTCTATTAAATACAGCGCGGTTGAACAGGCAAAGAAACTCCACCCCAACGCGCTGCTTCTCGTTCACCCCGAGTGCATTCCGGATGTAACAGCTGCTGCGGATTATGTAGGCTCTACGTCCGGTATTATCGATTATGCAAAGAACAGTGAGGCTATGGAGTTCATTATCGGAACGGAAATCGCCATTGCGTCACAGCTTGCTTACGAATGCCCTGAGAAGCGTTTTTATCCGTTGGCGAAGGAGCTTATTTGCCCCAACATGAAGTCCACTACGCTTGTTGATGTGTACAATATCATTTGCGGAAAAGGTGGGGAAGAGATAACGCTTGATTCCGATACTATGACAAAAGCGAAAGTTTGCATAGACCGTATGATAGAACTTGGCTGATCATGAACAAAACGCATTATGACGCGGTAAGGTCATGGGTAACTAAAAGTAAATTGCGATACAACACGTTTGTAATAATATATAAGTGGCTTCCACTTTGTATATTTACGTTGTATATTATTGTGACAATATATCTGGCGATTACTCGAAATCGAAAGATCATACCGTTTTTGCTTGTACCGGGTTTCATGTTTGTGACGCTGACATTAGCGCGAAAGATGATAAATCGCCCCAGACCGTATGAGGTATACGGAAATGTGCCTATTGTTGAAAAAGACAAAAAAGGACAGTCTTTCCCAAGCCGACACTCCGCAAGTGCCGTTGCAGTCGCCTGCGCTGTTATGTACATAAATATGCCGCTTGGAATGGCTGCAATGGCAGCGGCAATTTTTATATGTGCGTCCAGAGTGATAGGCGGGGTGCATTTTGTAAGTGATGTTGTTGTTGGCATTTGTTACGCGCTGGTGTTTTCGTGTGTGTTTTTATTTTTTTAATAGACAGAAAAAAGCCTGCACAGACCGAAATCTGTGCAGGCTCTTGAATGTTAATTATGAATTTGTTTTCTCGTCTTCTGCCTGAAGAGAATCCAATACCTTCTGAATGCCCTCGTTGATACGATGATATTCTTCTGTGATCGACTTGAGATACTCGATACCTTTAGGCTCCAGGTGGTAATACTTGCGAAGTCTCTTTCCAACGATTTCCATTCTGTCAGAAACAACGCCTTTCTCAATAAGACGGTAAAGTGTGGGGTAGAGCGAACCCTCCGGCATAACAAACTCGTCACCGCTCTTTGCCTTGAGCTCCTGTGCGATTTGGTAGCCGTACATATCCTCACTCTTCAGCAGATAAAGGATAAGCAGCTCTGATGTGCCTTTTTTTAAGTTTTCTGAAATACCCATAATAATCCTTCTCCAAATTCAGTATATATCATCAAAACCGATTATCAGCACTCACATAGTGAACAGAGCGACGATATATCCACTTGAACTCAATTGATATGCAAGTAAATAATCGATAAAGATACCTTAGTATTAATTATACAATGTTTTTTTCAAAAAGTCAATGGTTGTACATAAAATAGCAGTGTAAAATATCGATTTATTTGAATTTATCGGGCATGATGTCATTTGTAAAAACAAACAAAATATGCTTATAAAAAACAAATATATCATGTGATCATATACAGCAAAATATTGTATAACTAACCATGAGTTCCGATTTGTCGAACAAAGTTACTAATAGTCGAATTTTTCAATGAACACAGTGTTAATAAATTAATTAAAAATTTACAAAATTCGATTTAATAAATCAGATAAAATCGGCAGCCCAAGATGCGAATTCCTCTGCTGACGTATTCAGTGCAAAACGCCGCCCTTCCATCAGGCGCGAATCCGGGCACGATGGCGCGAGCTTTTCATTAGTTTTCCCCATACCGCTTGACCCTGAGGTAGCGAAAGGTACTATTGTTTTTTCAGAAAGATTGTACTGTTCCAGGAATGTGTTGATTATTGTAGGTGCAACGTACCACCATATCGGAAAACCAACGAATATCACATCGTATTTGCTCATCTCTTCAACAAGACCCGCAATCTGTGGGCGGGAATTCTTGTCCTTCATTTCAAGAGAGGAACGGCTTTTGGCGTTTTGCCAGTTCAAGTCTTTAGCAGTGTACGGAGTTACGGGAACAATTTCGAAAATGTCGGCATTGATTGCCTGAGCAAGCTTTTTTGCACAAGCCTCCGTATTACCGGTCGCAGAAAAATAGGCTACAAGAACATTGCACATGATAAACAACCTCCTTCTATAAATAATGAATATTAGTCAACATAATTGCCGTTTTCAAGTTTTGCAGTATTTCTTGTAAGAGTAAGATCGTCAAGCGTGTTATCATACATGGTAATATTATTTATTGAGTAGAAACCGGACTTAATCGCCGCAAGCTTTGCGCTGTGTTCATTGAGCAGATCCAGCATAAGCTGTATCTCGTCTTCAATATCCTGCTGTGTGGTATTTTGGTCTTTTGACATGTTAAAAAGATCGAGCTTCAGTTTGCGAATGTCCTTATCTATATAATCGATCATCGTTACGGCGTCCATGCTTGTTTCGCGTACCGCATCCATTTTTTTCAGCGACTCTCTGCGGGAATTGTTCTTTTCCTCGCTCACTGTTGTAAAGGTTGAATTGATGCGATCAAACTCCGCCGATGTGACATCGAGCTGCATTTGTGTCTTTGCTTTTTCTTCTGCAAGTTCTCTCAGCCTTTTGTCATAAAACGCTTTTACGTTGTGAAGTTCGCTGCGAAAAACGCTTACTTGTTCCATCGACTCGCGAACGCTTTGATACAGTCTTTCGTTTTCTTTCCTTAGGCGCAGCAACTCACTTGAGCGATCAGCCGCCTCATATTCAAGCTGCATAATGCGTTCTTTCAATTCTTCTATGTTATCGGACAAACCGATCACCTCCATATAATAAATATACAAATCCCATTATTTAGATTATATCAAATAATATAGAAAATTACAAGTTTTTTAAAGAATTATGTTGAAATTTTTTTAAAAATTTTTTTTATTGACAGCTATTGTTTGGCGTAATATAATTAGACCATGGGCACAATGTCGAATAGGAGAAATAATAAATATTATGATAGATCAATTTTCACGTTCGGAGATTATATACGGAAAAGATGCTATGGAGAAGCTGCGCACATCAAGTGTGGCAGTATTTGGCGTTGGCGGTGTTGGCGGTCATGCTGCCGAGGCACTCGTCAGAGCGGGCATAGGGCGGCTGGATATTGTTGATAACGACAAGGTTAGCTTGACGAATCTAAACAGGCAGATTATTGCGCTGCACAGCACGATAGGAGAATATAAAGTTTACGCCGCGAAAAAGCGTTTTCTTGATATTTCTCCCGATGTGGATATCCGAACACATAACGTGTTTTATACACCTGAAACAGCGGGGATTTTTGATTTCAGTGAATATGATTATATCATTGACGCTATTGATTCCGTGACAGGGAAGATTGAGCTTGTTATGCAGGCGAACAAAAACGGCACGCCGATTATCAGCAGCATGGGCGCGGGAAACAAAGTTCACCCCGAAATGTTTGAAGTGGCCGACATCTATAAAACGTCGGTCTGTCCGCTCGCAAGAGTAATGCGTACAGAACTTCGCAAGCGCGGTATAAAGCGTTTGAAGGTGGTGTATTCAAAGGAAACGCCGGTCAAGCCGGGGGAGAGCGGCGAGGATAAGGGAACGAGGAGAGTGTTGCCGGGGAGTGCGTCATTTGTTCCCGGAGTCGCAGGACTAATTATTGCCGGCGAAGTGGTAAATGATCTTGTAAGAATGTAAAATCCATGTGAATTTTTTTGCTTTTCTATTGAAAATTAATTATATTATTGATATAATAAAAATGTTGGGTTTAATTTTAGCAACAGAAGGATGATTAATTATGGTTAAGGCTATTGTAGGCGCAAACTGGGGCGACGAAGGCAAAGGCAAGATTACAGACTGCTTGGCTTCCGAGTCCGACATTGTTATAAGATTTCAGGGCGGCAGCAATGCTGGGCATACTATTATAAATAACTATGGCAAGTTTGCCCTCCATCAACTTCCGTCAGGTGTTTTCTATGATCACACTACAAATATTATCGGTAATGGTGTTGCATTCAGTGTTGAGAATTTCGTTAAAGAAGTGGCAAATCTTAAGGAGCATGGCGTTGATCCTAAGGTGATGGTATCAGACAGGGTTCAGATTGTTATGCCGTATCATGTTGCGTTTGACTGTTACGAAGAAGAGCGTCTCAGCGCGAACAGTTTTGGTTCTACAAAATCGGGTATCGCGCCGTTCTATTCGGACAAGTTTGCAAAAATCGGATTCCAGATCAACGAGCTTTACGACGATATGGACGCACTGAAAGAGAAGATTGCAAGAGTTCTTGAGGTCAAAAACTCTATTCTTGTAAATCTTTATCACAAAGAGCCGATTACCGTTGACGAAATTTTCAATAAGCTCATGGAGTATAAGAAGGCAATGGCTCCTTATGTTGCAGATACATTCGAGTTTGTACATGACGCGCTTAAGGAAGGCAAAACGGTTCTTCTTGAAGGTCAGCTTGGTTCGCTTAAAGATACCGACTTTGGTATTTATCCTATGGTTACGTCTTCAAATACAATCGCTGGCTATGGCACGGTAGGCGCGGGTATTCCTCCGTATGAGATTAAGGACGTTGTAACCGTCGTAAAGGCATATTCCAGTGCCGTTGGCGCAGGTGAGTTTGTCAGCGAGATATTTGGTGAAGAAGCGGTTCAGATGAGAAATCACGGCGGTGACGGCGGCGAATACGGTGCAACGACAGGCAGACCAAGACGTATGGGCTGGCTTGATCTTGTGGCAACACGCTACGGCTGCAAAGTTCAGGGGGCGACTGAGGTTGCATTCACAGTACTTGACGCGCTGGGTTATCTTGACGAGATTCCGGTTTGTGTTGCGTATGAGCTTGACGGCAAGCAGATAGATTATTTCCCGTCGACAACACAGCTAAAACGCTGCAAGCCCGTACTCAAGGTAATGAAGGGTTGGAAGTGTGATATTTCCGGTATCACGGAGTACGACAAGCTGCCGAAGGAATGCCGCGATTACGTTGAATTTGCCGAATCTCAAATAGGTGTTCCGATAACTATGGTTTCAAACGGTCCCAAGAGAGGGAACCTCATTCACAGAACATCAGATATAAAGTAAACGGCGGCCAAGCGGCGGCCAAGCGGCCGCAAGCAGTACGCGCACGAACGTTTTTGGAAATAACAAACTTATAGCCTGCGTCCTACATTTGGTAAGGCGCGGGCTATATAGTTTTGTTTTATTCAAAGTTCGTGTGATAACCGCGTGTACCCCCACACTAAAGGAACCG
>CADCOF010000234.1 GCA_902802975.1 uncultured Ruminococcus sp.
AAAACGCGTACCGGGAGCGGCGGCACGCCGCCTGCTACACCGAAAAAGTAAAAACGCGTACCGGGAGCGGCGGCACGCCGCCCGATTAACGTTTTTTTATGGCACCTATCAGGGAGAAGATAATGAAAAATATGAGATTTACGCAAACAATCGTTGCGCCGGACGCAGTCTCGAGATAGAAGGACAAAATAAGCCCCGTTGTAACACAAATAATGGATTGCACTGCAGACCATACAACCACGCTGCGGTAGCTTTTGAAAACTCTCATCGCCGTAAGCCCCGGAAATATTATTAAGCTGGATATCAGCAGTGTTCCCATTATTTGCATTCCAAGTACTACTGTCAGCGCAGTGAGAAGTGCCAATACCATATTGTATGCATTCGCATTTGTGCCGGTGGCAATAGAAAAATTCTCGTCAAATGTTACAGTAAATATCTTGTGATAGAAAAATACATAAATAAATAATACTACTGCACATAAAATCACGCTTAATATTACATCATTGTGCGAAAGTGCAAGTATCGAGCCGAATAAGTAACTGTAAAGATCGGTGTTCAGTCCGCCTGTCATACTCGTTACAACAATTCCGATAGCGAGTGCGCTGCTTGATACAATCGCAATCGCACCGTCACCGTTGATTTTGCTGCTGCGACTGATTCGAAGAAGCAAAAATGCCGAAATAATGACTATTGGTATGGATACTTTCAGCGGTGCCAGGTTCAAAGCCGCCGCCAACGACAGCGCGCCGAAACCAACGTGCGACAGCCCGTCGCCGATCATGGAATAACGTTTTAATATCAGACTTACTCCCAAAAGTGCGGCGCATAAAGCTATTGGAATTCCAACGATCAGCGCACGCTGCATAAAAGTAAAAGATAATATTTCTTGAATAGAATAATCCATTTGACTATCTCCGCATAATTATTTTTTTACAAATTGATCGGAAACGCTGCTGTTAAGATAATCATCGACCGACCCAAAAAAGCACGTTTTGTTCTCAAGATAAAGAATATGCGTGGCTTTTTTTATAGATTGCTTTACATCATGCGAAACCATAATGACCGTTATTTTATCGTTTTTGTTCAAATCACTGATCAAATCATAGAACTCGGCAGAAGCAACGGGATCGAGACCTGTTACAGGTTCGTCCAAAAGAAGAAGCGATTTTGTGGCGCACAGCGCGCGGGCAAGAAGTACGCGCTGCTGCTGACCGCCAGAAAGGTCACGATAGCAGCTGTTTTTCAGGTCGGTTATCGACAGGCGTTCCATATTTTTGTCGGCGAGTTTGTGTTCACGTTTTCCATAAAACGCCGAAAAGCGTCTGCGGTTCAGCGTGCCGGACAATACAACTTCGTAAACAGACGCCGGAAAATCGCGCTGCACCGGCGACTGCTGCGGAAGATAGCCTATTTCTTTTTGCTGCAGTCCGTCGGAATATTCAATCAACCCGCCCGATGGCTTAATAAGCCCCAAGATGCCTTTCATTAAGGTAGATTTTCCGGAACCGTTCTCGCCCAATATGCAAAGGTAGTCGCCTCTCTCCAGCGTAAATGACAAATGTTCAAAGACATTCACGCCCTCGTAGCTCATTGTAACGTCACTGCACTTAATAATTGTCATCAGGCGTCACCTCCGGATGGTTTATCGTTCCGTTTGAGCGCGCATTCGCGGCATGTACCGTAAAGAAGTGTGCGGCTCAGATCAACTTCAAAATCGTGGCTTTCACGCATATGACAAGCTATTTGCCGCATTAAACTGCAATCGACATGTATAAGCTTACCGCAGTTGCTGCATTTCAGATGAAAATGTTCACTGCACTGCTCTTTATCTCCAACGTATTGATAACATGCGGAGGAGTTTTCATCTATGATGTATTTTCTCACTAATCCTACAGCGACAAGCTTATCAAGCTGGCGGTAAACAGTCGACATGCCAAGCGGGTGGCCCATAGCTCGCAGTTTATCCGAAATATCCGATGCAGTCATGTGAATATGTTTGTTGTTATTCAGGCACTCAAGCAGTATTTCCTTCTGCCTTGTTTTATACTCCTGCATATTTTGCAGCCCCTTACATATTTGAAAATGATTTTCATTTCCATATTATATCACACCATTTCGCCCTTGTCAATACGGGTCTTTGACATTCACGGCTTTTGAATGAGTTAAAAAACTACTATATAGAAAGTTTTTTGCGCAGCTTTTTTCAAAAAAGCTGCCGAGGGTGTGGGGCGAGCAGCCCCACAAAATAGCTAAAGGCAAACAAATAAT
>CADCOF010000235.1 GCA_902802975.1 uncultured Ruminococcus sp.
CCCTAAAGGGGAGGCAATAATAGCCATAATTTTAAAAATAACAAATAGCATTATTGGTAACAATAACGAATTTTTGTTATGTTAGCGCATACGAGTGCCCGCCCGCCGCCTATTCGCCGAAGGAGATGCCGAGGGCTTTTGCTTGTTTTACTATTTCGCAGTCGGGCGGTACTTCTTTCAGCTTTCCGGCAATTTCAGACAAAGGAATAGCAACAATATCTGTGCCATGAAGAGCAACCATCTTTCCGTAATCTTTGTTAATGATCAGATTTGCTGCCGCAACACCAAAACGTGTGCAGATCAAACGGTCAAATGCGTCAGGGCTGCCGCCTCTCTGGAAATGTCCGGGAACGGTAACACGCGTCTCCTGACCGGTAGCCTCCTCAATTTCTGCTGCAATCTGATACGAAATCGACGGGTAAACCATTTCAGCCATGGCTTGCTTTTTCTTCTTTTTCGGCAATGCTGCTATGTCTTTCGAAACTGCACCTTCCGCAACTGCGAGTATCGAGAAATTTTTGCCCATTTCGTTTCGTCTCTGAACAGTGCGAATGACAGAATTTATGTCGTACGGTATTTCGGGTATAAGGATAACATCTGCGCCTCCGGCAATACCTGCGTAAAGCGTGAGCCAGCCAACCTTGTGTCCCATTACTTCTACAATAAATACACGTCCGTGAGAAGTCGCGGTCGTATGAATGCAGTCGATTACCTGAGTTGCAATATCAACGGCAGACTGAAAACCAAAAGTCATATCGGTGCCCCAAAGGTCGTTGTCAATCGTTTTGGGAAGAGACACAACGTTCAGTCCTTCTTCCGAGAGCATATTTGCCGATTTTTGCGTACCGTTTCCGCCGAGAACAACAAGACAGTCAAGCTTGAGCTTTTTGTAGTTCTCCTTCATTGCAGCTACTTTGTCAACCATTGTATCTTCATCAATTACTCTCATGAGCTTAAACGGCTGACGAGATGTACCGAGAATTGTGCCGCCCCGTGTGAGCAGACCCGACAAATCTTCTCTGGAAAGCTCCTTTGCGTCACCGTTGATCAATCCTCTGTAACCGTCGATAATACCCACTATCTGTACATTGTCGCCGTAGTGATGGTAAAGCGTTTTTGCCACGCCTCTGATACTTGCATTCAAACCCTGGCAGTCGCCTCCGCTGGTTAAAATACCGATTCTTTTCATTGATAGTTATCCTCCTTTTTAAATATATTACTGTCCTCCTGTGGGAAGACTTGTATCCTGTGTTGATTCGCTGATCTTTTTCTTCAGTGCTTTTTTTGCCAGTGCGGCGAATTCAACCTGACAGTTGTGGGCTTTTTTGCCCCTGCGGTCTATCATAACATAATCTGTAGTCGGCAGCTGTATTCTCGTGTTTACATTGTCGTTCCACATAATCTCAAGTATTTCTTCACATCTGCGGTGAATATCCTCATCTTCAATCGGGAAAACAAGCTCCACTCGTTTATCAAGATTTCTCTGCATCCAGTCCGCCGACCCCAAAAACATCTGTGGTTCCCCGCCATTTTCGAATCTGAACATTCTGCTGTGTTCGAGAAGTTGTCCGACAATGCTGTGCACCTCGATGTTTTCACTTGTCTTTTCAATTCCCGGTATAAGGCAGCATATGCCTCGTACAATAAGCCTCACCGGTATATTGACTCTAGATGCTTCGTATAAAAGCTTAATTATCTGCGGGTCAACAAGCGCATTGACCTTGACTGTAATTCCTGCAGGTATGCCGTTTTTCGCATTTTCAATCTCTCTGCGTATCTTGTCCTCGAAAAAAGGTCTCATGCCATAAGGCGCAACAATAAATTTATTATACTGCGGCGGCAGGGAATATCCTGTCAAAACATTAAACAAAGAAGACGCGTCTTCACCGAATTTCTCATGGCATGTAAAAAGCCCCATGTCAGTGTAAAATCTCGCAGTGCTGTCGTTGTAGTTGCCCGTACCCATATGAAGATAACGGCGAATTCCGTCCGGTTCACTGCGAACTACCAAGCATATTTTGCAGTGGGTTTTCAGTCCGCTTAATCCGTACACAACGTGGCACCCGGCTTTTTCTAATTTTTTCGCCCAGTGAATATTGTTTTCTTCGTCAAATCTCGCCTTGAGTTCCACCAGCACGGTGACCTGCTTGCCGTTTTCGGCAGCCTTGATCAGCGCGGCAACTATCGGAGAATTTCCGCTCACTCTGTAAAGTGTCATTTTTATGGCGAGTACGTTCTCGTCCATTGCGGCTTCTCTCACAAATGTGAGAACGCTGTCAAAACTCTCGTAAGGGTGATGTACGAAACGATCTTTTGCTCGTATAGCAGCAAAAATATCACTCCAGCCGTAAAAATCGGGACACGGCGATACGGGCTTTATAGGCTTGAATGATAAAAGCTCACAGCCCGATATTTTGGCAAATTTCGACAAGAAAGTCAGATCAAGAGGTCCCTTGCATTCGTATATCTCACTTTCATCGACGTCAAGCATTTCGGTCAGGAACTCACGAAGCTGCTTGTCACACTTCGATGTTATTTCAAGACGTATCGGCTTGCCGCGCCTGCGCTGTTTGATCGATTTCTCAATTTCAGTAAGAAGGTCGTCCGCCTCCTCGTCAATATCAAGATCGGAATCCCTCGTAATACGAAACGGACAGTATGAACGTATCCTGAACAGCTCAAATAATTCATCAAGACGCGAAGTGATAATATTCTCGAGCAGTATAAAATCACGCTGAACAGGCTGATCGGGGCTTGTTTGCTCATTTTGCGGCAGTTCAATAAATCGCGGCAGAACGGAAGGCACCTGCATTACAGCGAAAAATGTCTCTTTGTCGTCATTCATCAGGCGCACGGCGAGATTGAGGCTTTTGTTCAGCAAAAGCGGAAACGGTCTGCTTGTGTCAACAGCCATCGGCGTCAGAACAGGAAATATAACTTTATCGAAATATTTATTTATGTATTCTCTTTGATTATCCGATAACTCACGAACTTTTCTGAAACAAATACCATGTTTTTTCAAAACAGGCAATATTGAATGATTGAGACAGCTGTACTGCTTTTCGGAAAACTCGTGTATTTTCTCTGAAAGGCGTGCGTATTGCTGCTTTGGCGAAAGCCCGGAAAGATCGTTCTCTTTTATCCCGTGATCAATCTGATCTATTACGCCGGCTACACGAACCATTATAAATTCATCAAGGTTTGACGCAGTGATCGAGAGAAAATTCACGCGCTCCATAACCGGATTTTCCTTCTCGAACGCTTCTTCCATAACTCTCGAATTAAAATCCATCCAGCTTATCTGGCGGTTGTTGTAGGGGAATTTTTTTCCTCTGCCCTTAATAATGTGATCATCCATAATATCATTATACCTCCGGAGCGAATAACATAATGCGGCATGTATATCCGCTATCCGTAAATAACGGCTATAAGTATTATGTTATATTAATATCTTTCTTTTAATAGATCAGACATATCGTAATTGCCTGCGGGCTTTCCGGCAAGGAAAGCGGCGGCGTTAATTGCGCCTATTGCAAATAAGCTTTTTGACTGCGCCTGATGTGAGATAGTAAGAACCTCGTTGTCACCGGCGAAAATTACGTCATGCTCGCCAACAATTGTACCGCCTCTGATGCTGCTGATGCCGATCTCGCTTATCGTGCGTTTTTTGCGGATACTGTGGCGATCGAAGACATATTCCGGGTCGTCAGCTCGAACGGAAGATATTCCGTCTGCGATCATAAGAGCGGTGCCCGAGGGCGCGTCGATTTTTTTGTTGTGGTGTTTTTCAACGATCTCAACATCGAAATCGGTTCCGAAGACTTTTGACGCCATTTTTGAAAGCTCGATCAGCAAATTAATGCCAAGCGACATATTGCCCGAACGGAAAACTGCGATTTTTTCGGCAGCTTTATTGATAGTATTAATCTGTTCTTCACTGTAACCTGTTGTGCAGAGAACGCACGGAACATTATTTTCAAGCGCATATGCAAGCAGCCCGTCCAAAGCGGAAGGATTTGAGAAATCAATAATAACATCGGCTTTTTCCTGTATTGAAGTAAAATCACCATAGAGAGGAAAGCCTGTTTTTACATCTGTGCAAATGTCCACGCCGCAAACAAGCTCCACGTCGCTGCGCTGAAGGGCAGTTTCTGCGATAACTCTTCCCATATGACCGCAAGCACCCGACATAATAAAATTAACCATTACTAAATCAGTCCTTTTCTGTAAATAATCTACAATTCTATTCTAACACACTAATATGATTATGTCAATTGTTTCGCAAAAATGTTCAAATCTTTTTGCCGGCATTGTTTTAGTATGCCTAACGAAAAATTTCCACCTGAGCGGTTGGAATAAACGAACTCTAAAGGAACACTGATATTCAAAAGTCGGATAGAGCAAGCAAGGGGTCCGGGGGTGTGGTTTGCCAGTGGCAGACGTTGCCGTCGGGGACGTGCAGTTCCCCGGGCAGTGGCGGCGCAGCCGCCACGCCAAAGCCCCTGGTTAGTTGAGGGAAGAAAAAATGTTGAACGCGGCGAAGATTATTGTTAACAATACAGCCGGACGGAATTGGGAGCGGCAGCATGCCGCCCG
>CADCOF010000236.1 GCA_902802975.1 uncultured Ruminococcus sp.
ATTCCGCATTCCGAATTCCGAATTCCGAATTAATGCTCGATCTGAGTCCATCACTCTCGACCACAATTTTTCACACTGCAACAATTTATCATCGTTGTAATAAAGCACGACGGAACTTGCCCGCGGGCGCATGCCCGCCGGCGACACGCCGCCGCATGCCTGCCTCAGGAGGGGTTGTATTATGAAGATTGTTTTTGTTTGTACCGGAAATACATGCCGAAGCCCTATGGCGGAAGCTGTTTTCAAAGCCGAAGCCGAAAAGCGCGGACTTGACTGCGAAGTGAAAAGTGCCGGACTTGCTGCGGCAACAGGTGCGCCCGCATCGGAAAACGCAATAATTGTGTTGAATGAGATAGGAATTGATATTTCGGGCTTTCGCTCGTCTTCAATTCAGAATGTTATTTATGAAAACTATGATCTCTACGTTCCCATGACTTATTCTCACGCAATGATGCTTATTGATCTCGGTATCGATAAGAGGAAAATTTATCTGTTCAATAGTGCGGTGTTCGACCCGTACGGCGGCAGCGTTGAGGTGTACAGAAAAACTCGAGATCAGATCATCGGGAATGTAAAGCTGCTTGCCGATTTCGTGGAGTCAAAGTTTGGCGGTGAAAAAATTGACAAATGATATAGCTCTCGTGAAAATGTCCGCAGAACTGGTTCCGGCTGTTGCCGGGATCGAAAATGCCTGCTTCTCCCACCCGTGGACTGCACAGGGACTGGAGGCCGAGCTTTCGAAAGAATCAGCATTTTTTTATGTCGCTGTGATAAACAACATTGCTGTCGGATACATGGGCTTTCAGATAATATTGGACGAGGCATATGTTGATAATATCGCAGTTTTGCCGGAATATCGAAGGCTGGGCGCAGCGCGCGCACTCCTTGACAATGCAATCAATATATGTATATCAAAAAATGTGTCATTCATTACGCTTGAGGTTCGCCCGTCAAATACTGCCGCGCTGTCGCTGTATCAAAGTGCGGGTTTTGTAAAAGCGGGACAAAGGAGGGGGTTTTATTCCTCACCGACCGAAGACGCGTTGATCATGACGCGATATTTTAACAACGGAGAATCATACAATGAAAACTGAAAAAAATATGAAAATACTTGCAATAGAAAGCTCCTGTGACGAGACTGCCGCCGCCGTTGTTGAAAACGGTCGAAATGTGCTGTCCAGCGTTGTTGTCTCTCAGATCGATGAGCATAAATTATATGGTGGAGTCGTTCCCGAAATAGCAAGCCGCCGCCATGTCGAGGCGATCACAGGCGTTGTTGACGAGGCACTCAATCAGTCAGGGCTTGCGCTTTCGGATATTGACGCGCTCGCAGTGACGTATGCGCCGGGGCTGATCGGCGCGCTTTTGGTGGGCATTAATTTTGCGAAGGGGCTGTCGTATGCCACGGGACTTCCGCTTATCCCGGTTCATCATTTGCGCTCACATATCGCCGCAAATTATATTACAAATCCATCGCTCCGGCCGCCGTTTCTTTGTCTTGTTGTATCGGGTGGTCACAGTCATATAGTGTACGTAGAAGATTACACTAAAATGAAAATAATAGGTAAAACGCGTGATGACGCTGCGGGTGAAGCTTTCGACAAAGTAGCGAGGGTTATCGGAATGCCGTATCCGGGCGGGGTCAATCTCGACAAAAAAGCGGAACTCGGAAATGACAGCGCGTACACAATGCCACGCCCGAAAGTTGCCGATTCGCCTTATGATTTCAGCTTTTCGGGTCTGAAAACCGCTGCGCTTAACTTAATACATAACGCCGAACAAAGAGGTGAAACTGTGTCGGTCGAAGATTTAAGTGCGTCGTACCGCAGAGCTGTCATCGGTTGTTTGACGGATAATTTCATAAAAGCGGCAAAAGACCTGAATTGCAGCAAGCTTGTAATTGCGGGCGGCGTTTCGGCGAATACACTTCTCAGGCGTGAACTTACGCGAATATGCGCAGAGTGCGGATACGAACTGTATATGCCCGAACTGAAATACTGCGGGGACAACGGCGCGATGGTCGGCGCGCAGGCGTACTATGAGTATCTCAACGGAAATACCGCCGGGCTGGAACTTAACGCGGCGGCAACTATGTCAATAGAGGGATAAGCGTGTGGATATATGGCTCAAAGCTTATAGTTTATAGTAAACGACATAAATCATTTCCTAAACACTTTTTTCAGTGTTGAGAGTTGAGAGTGGAGTTGTTTTGCTAATTCGGAATGCG
>CADCOF010000237.1 GCA_902802975.1 uncultured Ruminococcus sp.
ACGGGTAAGGTAAAAGCCGTCACACAATATTAAACATCCCGAACCCCTGCGCGGAGCGGCTGCCCAAGCCCGTTTGATAAGCAAAATCAAGCAGCTCAGGCGTACCGCTAAGCTCAGCACTCATATGATACGCCGTGACCCAGATGTTTTTATACCGCGTCACAATTTTTTTTGAATTTCCCGTATACCGGAAAGAGACAGTATCTCCATTCTTCCCGGTATACGCATTGTACTTGGCAATTAGATTCCTGCATATCAGCGTGGTAAACTCTTCTTGATCGGGCGAATAATAGATAGTAGAGCCGTCCTGCAAGTTATATCTTGCCGCTATTGGTGATACTGTAACTATATCAACTATGTTTTTCTCAATATGGATATCGCTCAATTCAACCTGACGTATTTCAAGTTCAGTATCAAACAAACATAGTGTATCTCTCATAAGCAATGAATGCTCGAAAACATCGCAGAATTCTTCGGACGGGCTTCTGACTTCAAAACATATATTTCCGTTAATTACCATTTTTCCATCGTTTATGGTATATTTCCCCTTAATTGGACCAAAGGTAAACATACGGTATCTTCCGTAACCATCATTATGAATAAAATCGGCATATTCCGGGTTATCCCCAAGAACACGGTATATGCTGCTTTGCAGCTGATAATTGTAATTAAGCGGAATTACAAGCTCCTTTTTTGTAGAAAGCATAACTTTGATCTGCACTGGAACTCCTCCTTTTGGCAGACGATGATTACTGAAGCTTTGAGAGGATAAGCTCGTTCATTTTGTTATACGAATCAGACTTACCAGCTACAGGAACATTAAGGATCGGTAATACTCTTGTTATACAATCAAAAGCTTCTTGAGGTGTTATACCTGCAATCTTCTTAATGCTTGCAGGATCCGCATTCACCATCTTATGAGCAGCTCTGTTTCTCACACTTTCCTCAAATCGATCCAGTTTCACTATATCTCTATAGAGTGCTTTGTCTTTATCTGATTTGGACAAAAATGCTTCCGCAAGAACTCTTAGATGAGAATTGTACACCGTTCCGTATTTGAAATTTGCAAATGATGAATTTAGAATATCATCAAGATCAGTTCCGGCAAGAATTACCTCATTCCATTTGCGTATTCCCTCTGAATTTGTAGTAGTGTATATTTTCAGATTAATCTCACAATGTTCCAAACACAGTTCCAACAATACTGTCATAAGCGGTGTAACAGCACGAATAAAATCGGCGAACTCTTCTTTATGAAGTTTGACCTTCAAATTAAGGTAGTACTCAAAAACTTGCCTGTTCTTATTTGGATACGGCAGTTCAAATCCATACTTTCTGAGATCCGTCTGCGCGTTAGCTGTGTTTAGCTTCAGCCTTGCATCAAAAGCCTCTAACATTTCGGTGATATCGGAAGAAAAAAACATACCCGTCTTAGCAAACGTCAATGCGGCACTGTAATTGTATTCCTGAATGAATTTTATCATAGTATGTTTGTAAAACTCACTGAGCATAAGAAGACTCTTTGTTTCATATGTTCGGTCAATATGATTGGGATCATTGTCCTTATTGTTTTCCCATTGAGCTTTCGGATTGTAATTGTATCTATCTTCTCGATGTGGATTACTAGATCTTTCCGGAGTGGTCACACTGATAGGTGTAAAGTTATAATCAGCAAGTGCGGAAAGAAATTGCAGACAGTATTTCATTGCCGGCGTACCCGAAGCAATATTTACAATAAGCTCATCATTTTGGTTCTCTGACCGTATTCTAAGTATATCACGTTTTATTATCGGATAAACTTCATCAAAGCTGTCGGGACGATCAAGGTTTTCTTCGTTGATAAGAACCACCTCGAATTTATGATTCAGCATTAAGCCAAGCTGTTCAATGCAATATGTATAGCGCTGATCATGTTTCTGAAACATACCCATTTCCATAGATACAAGCAGGTAGACTTTATCAGGTTTTCTATGTCTACATATATGCAATAAGCTTCCGTCATGGTTATTGCTGATAGGGTCTGTTCCGCCCACAGCAGAGTATAAAATTAAACTCATCTTTTCACCCTTCCTTTACTCACAGCATCAGATAATTGTTATCTCCGTTTCGCCCATTCTGTACTGTTGCTGATTAAACATCGTCGTTTTGAGAATATGGGGAGAAACGTCAAGCGAAATGTCGCCTGCATTCTTTTCTCTGAATCCCAAAGCGGAAAGAATTTTTACTGTAATTTCTTTGCCTTCTTCCCTGCCGAACATATTATATATAACCGTCTTAGTCGGAAAACCTGTGTTTCCACCAATGTATACTGTGTTGTCGGGCAAGGTCTGCGGCGTTATATAAAATGCGTTCAAAAAGCAGCTGGAGTACGTTCTTGCAAAGAGCTTGATAGAATCCAGAATAAACTCAACCGTTATGTCTGTTACAGCCGTATCTA
>CADCOF010000238.1 GCA_902802975.1 uncultured Ruminococcus sp.
CGGCCGCAGGCAAGTTCCGTCTGAGTTTATAGTGAACGAAGGATAACTCCGCGCAAATAGTTTTTCGGTGCGGTGGTTATTAGGGCGCATGCCCGCTGCGTTAGTGCTTGACTTTTTCGACAAAATATGATATTATAGTACTCGATAAACATTTTGAAAGGATAGTAGTGTACAAATGAAGAGGATAATTGCAGTTGTTATGTTGGCCATTCTTTTTATTACTAACTTGTGTTCGTGTGGTTCTTCTCCTAAAGACACCGTTCAACGTTTTGAAACCGCTATTAATAACTACGATCTCGATGGTATGGTTGAATGTTATGAACCCGATGTACAAAAAGTATACAAAGGAATCCTCGCTGCAGTGGATATGTTAGGCGGTTCTGCCTCAAACATTAAGGATATCCTCGCAGGAATGGGTGGTCTTGCCAGACTGATCGATGCTAACGCACCGGATGTTATGCCTAAAGTGGATATTTCGGTTGACTCTATCGACTATGTGGAGGATACCAAGGCGTTGGTTACTCTTAATGTATTTTGTTCATACTCAGGTGATCTTCTCGATGATTCGTCCGACACTTCTACCGAAACAACGATCAGCGTTTATATGGTTGAGATCGATGGCATATGGTATTTTTCCGCTGAGATGCCGTAAGTATTAGTTTTTTTAATCAGTAAAATTTTCGTTGGAAGCAACGATATGTGCATACATCTTATTTGCAGATAATACTAAAATAACACCCGCGCCTTACTTTGATGTAAATGTAAAGCGCGGGTTTAAAGTTTGTTTTTATATGAAGTTTGCCTGCGGTGGCATGCTGCCGGAACCGCATGATTACTGAAGAAGGCTTGCTGGGCAAGCCGGGGCACGCGCGCAAAAAAGCTGCTCAAACGAAAAATTATAAACGCGTACCGCCTGCGGCCGCATGGCCGCGCCACTACTCGGATAGTTTTTTAGTTTCTTCGATTGTTTTTGAAACATAACTTTCATACGCTGTCAAGGCAACAGTTCCGTTTATTACTACAGGGCATTTTCTGTTTTCTGCCGTGAAGTAATCCGCTGTGGCTTGTGTGCCATCCTTGAAGTTGTATTCAATTCTCAGCAGGGATTCCTTGCCGGAGGGCTTGTCAACAACGCCGCTGCACTTTTGAGCCGACGTCAACTCGGTAAAATACGACGAGAATTTGTCCTTGTCTATGTCTTTGCCATTCAGCTTGACGCTTTTTATCTCCGGAGTTCGATCAATGTCTCCTTCCTCCGCAGCTTCCGCAGTTATCTCGAATTTGCAGTCAACGCCGCTGCCTTTTACCGATATCGAAGATATCGATTCGAGCTTGGGATTAAGAATATTCTTTGAAATACAGCTTTCATAATTGTTGAGCAGCCACGGTGCTTTGTCACTCGTCATCTTGTAGATTATATCATTTGTCAAAAGGTAAAAGTACCCGTCTGTGGTGGGCTTTGACGCCTTATAATCAACGGTGAGATCGGGATACTCCGCATTTACGGTAACATATGGTTCCTCAAGGCCGTATTCTTTGATTGTCGCCTCGTCCACATCTACTGCCATTACTTCGTATGCCGTGAGGCTTCGAATATTATTCATCATGCCGGTGACTGTTTCTTCATCTGCTACAAGTCTGTCGGGAGAAGTTATCATATACGTTTCACTGTATTTGTCGTTGTCGGCATAACCAAACTCAACGTCTGTGCCGTAATGCGTACCCCCGATAACCATTTTTCTGAACCTGTTTTCGTCATCGTCATCAGCTGCTTTGCCGATGTCGTTAGACATCATATTCATTGCGCCAATCAAAAATCCGTCGGTTGAGTCGCTCGATACAAGATATACATTCTTATCATCGTTCACCATCAAATATGTGCCGCGGTTGTCGGGTGCTTCGTCACCAACTGTGACGGTAGCTTTGTCGCCGTTTTTGTATTCTACTTTTACGACGGCGCGTGGCTCGTCAAATCCAAAATCAGACTTCGCTGAGCCGTCATTCACTATCTTTTCGGCGGTAATTGCTGCGGCGTCTGTCGCTACCATGTCCGGTGATCCTTGCAGCATCTCTTTGTCTTCGTATCCGACAAGCGTGTATATTGTGCTTTCAGTCACCTGAGAAGATTCTCCGGCCGAGTTCGTAACATTGGCTATCGGCGTTTCTGCGAGAAGGGTAAATTCACCCTTCTCGTTTTTCACTTCCATTTTGGTTATATCCGCAGGATCGTGAGCGATCAGCGAAATATGTGTATGCTCCGATTGCTCTGCATCGGATGAGGTGCCATCTTCATTTTCACTTTGATCGGGCAACAGAAAGTGTACTCCAAGAAACGCGCCTGTCAGGAGTGCAAGCGATGATATTGATATGATGAGTGTTTTCGTAGTTTTCTTCATAAACGATCACCTCTACTTATTGCGGCGTCTTACAAAGATAATTATTCCGGTTATCAGTATAGCAAGCGGAAGTACAACCACAAACAGAACCGTAAATACGCCAAGCTGTACTGATGTAATGTTCAGTGTATCAGCTTTCAGAGACTGCGACTCGATCTGCACACCTACGTTATCTCTGCCGACAAGAGTGTTGAGAAGTGCCGACATATACTGAGCATTTCCGTACATATTAGATGAAAGGAACGAATCCGTTACAGCGTAATTCGAACCGATAACAACAATATTTGAAGATTCAGACTCATCGCTGTTATTCGGGTCTTCTGTCTTATCTCCGCCCTGCGTTGCAATTGCGCCAACTATCGTATCCGGGGTTGGCTGTTCTACAGGCTCTGCGTTGTCGCCTGTTTCGGCGGGGTACAAGATGCTGCTCTGTTCCGAGAGATCCATAAGTGCTTTGGCTTTGCTTTCGTCAAGAATGGATATCGCACGCGTATAAATTCCGTTGCCATAAAGTACGCAGAATGGCAGCTCACTGTTTTTCATTTTTTCGGTGTAAGTTGTATCTGCGTAATCGGACGCAAAGAGATACATACCGTAAGTGACCTGAGATACCTTTGTCATGTCGTTTTCGACTGCGTAGCCGTTTTCGAGCTTAAGTCCCCATTCTTCAAGGAGAGAATCGATATTAGGAGTTTTTGCAAGTGACGGACTAGGCAGATAAAGAAGCTGCTTGCCATACTTGCCGCCGTTTGAAAGGTATGCCGAAATTTTGTCAACATATTGAGAGTCCAGGTCTACATTCGGCGCATAGAGAACAAGTACAGACGTATCATCGGGGATATCGTTAATTGCAGGCGATATTTCCTCCGTCTCGAATCCGTTATCCTTAAGGAAATTCATGAACGAAGTATAATCTTCATTTGTAATACCGGAAATAAACGATATCTTCGGCTTGTCGTCAAGTGTAACATTCAAAATAGCAGATGTTACGGCTTGTTCAAGCTTACAGCCTGCGATGTAGTATGAATATGATGAGTAGTCGATCTGCACATCAAAATAATCTGTTGTGGAAAGATATTTGTAATCATTCTGTCCTTGAACGATGATACCGTACTGTGAAAGCTTCTCGTCGGGATATTTTTCGGTAAAAGTCGGATTATCCGCAAGGTCTTTAAATGTCAGTTTAATGTGATCCGATTTTTCATCGTAGTGATGTAAAAGTGAATCGGACTGTATATAATACTCGCCGCCCTCGCGGTATGTTTTCTCGTCACAAAGAACAATAAGCTCGATATCCTCCGAA
The DNA here is from genome assembly GCA_902802975.1 of uncultured Ruminococcus sp. Taxonomy (GTDB): domain Bacteria; phylum Bacillota; class Clostridia; order Oscillospirales; family Acutalibacteraceae; genus RUG592. The sequence goes on from CADCOF010000238.1 coordinate 3,700, forward strand.
AGTTTGCCGAGGTAGTCGAGAGTTTCTTCTGTCAGCTCAAAGCTGCCCGAACCTGTAGTATCAACAACGAGAGAAGGAATTTTTTCCACAAGCGTATTTGCGATAAGGTTTACAAGGATTACAGCAGCAACAAACATTGCCACAAGTGCAATTGAGAACCAGCCTTTTTTGAACGCGCGTGATTTCAACGCTCTGTTTGCCTCTCTGCGGGCAATTTTTTCTTTTTGCTCTTCGGTCAGAACTTTTTCTTTCTTGGGTTTCTTTTCTTTCTGTTCCTTTTTCTTTTCTTTTTTAGATTTTTCGGTTTCTTCCACTGTTTCCGTTTCTTTTTCTGTTTCTTTTTCTGTTTCTTTTTCTGTTTCTTTTTCAGCTTTTGTTTCCGGTGTAGTGGTTTCTTCGGATTTCTCCGTTGTTACTTTTTCTTCACTGCTCATTTTTCCGCCTCCTTAGCTCCAACGTTTCTTTTCGATAACACGAATTGTCAAAAATGCGAACAATGCGACTATCGAAAGGAAGAAGATAATATCGGCGATGCTCAAAAGACCCACCGTGAAATTCTGATAATGAGACAGGAACGACACTGCCGACAATGCTTTTTTGACAAACTCAACAGACACCGCGCTTGCAACGTTATCGAGGAGGTAGACGAAAAGTCCTGCGGTGAAGCCCGAAATTGCTGCGATCATCTGACTTTCGGTCAATGATGACAGAAAAATATCAATAGCGATCAGTGCAGCAGAAAGAAGCAGCAGTCCTAAGCAGTTGCACAATATAACAGACCACTTCGGCGTAACAAAAAACGACAGCACAAAGCCGTAAATCAGGAATATTGCCATGCAGATCAGGTACATGATAACCGCCGAGAAAAATTTTCCGAAAACGATCTCACCGACCCCGACAGGCGCGGTGAGAAGAGCCTGATCTGTTTTTAGTCTCTTTTCGTCACTCATTAAGCGCATACAAAGTATAGGAGTGAGGAATATTGTTACCATAAACATATTTGTAAATACGTATGTTAATTCGGAAGTGCTGTTGCCCAAGCAAATGAGGGTAAAAAAAAGTCCCGAGAAAAACAAAAACACAGCGAGAATGACATATGCAAGCGGACTGCAGAAATAAGAATACAGCTCGCGTTTGATAATTGCGCCCATTATTTTGCCGCCCCCCTACGATTATATTGAGTATCATTAGTAAGTTTCAGGAATATTTCTTCAAGAGATGGGTCTGCGCTCTGCATCAGCATAAGAGGCATTTTAGCGTCGGCAAGTTTATAGAAGATTTGCTCTCTGATATCGACATCTCCGTCAAGTTCAACGATATAGTCGATCACGCCGTCGTCGTGTTCTTTTTCTTTTGTAACGTTCTTGACGTTTTTTATTGAAGAAAGAATATCCATTACAGTGGACTTACTGCCCTTTACGCCCACGCGCAGTTTACCCGAACGACCCAAAGTTTTTGCCAAATCCTCAGTAGGGGAGTCTGCAACGATTTTGCCGTTGCTGATGATGAGGACTCTGTCACAAATAGCCTGAACCTCCGAGAGAATGTGCGAAGACAGGATAACGGTATGTTTTCTTCCGAGCCCTTTAACAAGATTTCGAATCTCGATGATCTGTTTCGGGTCAAGACCGACTGTCGGTTCGTCCAGAATAAGAACGGGAGGATTCCCGAGAAGAGCCTGAGCCAAGCCCACGCGCTGGCGGTAACCTTTTGAAAGATTTTTGATAATTCTGTCCTCGACCTGAGAAATTTTTACTGCTCTGCATATCTCGTCTATATGTTCATCGCGGTCAAGCTTGACCTTTTTGAGATTGAACATGAATTCAAGATATTTTCGCACTGTCATATCGACATACAGAGGCGGGATTTCGGGAAGGTATCCAATTTTCGATTTAACGCCCTTTGGGTCTTCCAGTATCTCGCAGCCGTCCACGGTAACGGTTCCGCTCGATGAAGAGAGGTAGCCGGTGATAATGTTCATAGTTGTGGATTTACCTGCGCCGTTAGGTCCCAAAAAACCTACGATTTCGCCACTGTCTACAGTAAAGCTAATGTCATCAACGGCTTTTTTATCGCCATAGACTTTGGTGACATTTTTTACTTCAACCATAATGTTTGTTTCACTCCTTAATATCAGACTGCAATCTGCAATCCGGTAAATCTTTACATCATATACTATACATTATAAAAATGAACAGAATATGAACCCAAAGAGTATTCTATATGAAAAGCAGGCGGCAGCGTGCCGCCGCTCCCAATACGCGCACATAGTTTATTTGCAACGCAAATTTAAACCCGCGACCAACTAATTTTTGATCGCGGGTTAATAAGTTATGTTAATAGTCAAAATCGGTGCGCGTATTTGCCTGTCGGCGCATGCCGACCCCGCGACCTACTAATTTTTGATCGCGGGTTAATAAGTTATGTTAAC
>CADCOF010000239.1 GCA_902802975.1 uncultured Ruminococcus sp.
GTCGGGCTGTATCGTAAACGATAATCTTCGCCGCGTTTGCAGTTGTATTATTCCCACAACCAACCGGGCGGCATGCTGCCGCACCCAATTCCGCTGGGCGGAACTGCCCGCGGGTGCATACCCGCCGCCGCATGGCGATCCCTCTCTGTGATGTGCAGAGAGGGCTATTTTTTTGGAAAACGCTGTAAATATGAGACTTGATCGTATTGCATTTTGAATGAGTATATGTTATACTAAAATTGTAAGAAAAAGTCATTATTGCTATTAAATATTGATAATTGTTTTGCAAAAGGGGTTTTAGATGTTATTATGAGTAGTAATGATAAATTTTTGAAATATGCGACATTGTGCTGTGCTGTCATAATGTTTGCTGCTTCATCAAGCGGATGCGTAGAAATAGAGCCTATAGAAGGGATTGAAGATATATTTAAAATTAGTTCGAATTCTGAAAATAGTTCGTCTTCTGAACAAGTCAGTGTGCCTGAGGTGGCTAATTTGTCTGTTAAAACGGCGGAAGAAATACTTGCTAAGGCCGGTTTGACGTATTGCATAGAGAAAGAAAAGAGCGATTCGGCAGAGGGCACAGTAATATTGCAGTATCCTGCTGCTGGCGAAAAAATAGATAAAGGCGGTCAGGTAACGCTTGTGGTATCGATCGGAAAAGACGAGGATACAGAAAGTGACATTGGTCCCATTATTCAGGAAAGCAATAGCAACAGCGTACTTATCAAAAGCTTTGTGGATCAATCATTTGATGACGCTAAGTGGTATTATGAATCAAACGGGCTGAAGGTGAAGTACGATGAAGTCTATACAGATAAACATGAGTATGGCAATGTAATATGGCAGAGCATAATGCCGGGTTATTCCGATACATATGTTGAAAAAGGTACAACAATTTCATTCCAGGTTTCTGCAGGAAAAGCAAAGGTTGCATCTGCTCCCGCTGTCTCTTCCGCTCCTGCTGTCTCATCTGCTCCCGCGCCAGCTGTTTCTTCTGCTCCTGCACCAGCTGTTTCTTCTGTTCCCGCACCCACAATCACTCCAACTCCTCCTGTGCAGGTAATAGTTAATCGCAAGGTGGCTTTTTTTTCAAAAATTACTGCCTCATCAATTTTTTCTAATGAGGATATTCCGGAAAACGTACTCAATTACAACGGAAGATGTTGGGCAGAGAATAAAAGCGGTGTCGGTATCGGAGAATATATTGAATTTAGTCACACAAGTCCTGTTACTGTAGGTGCTTGCGGAGTGGTTAACGGTTTTACGGTAGATGATGAAAATTTTAAGAGTAACGGAAGATTAACTAAGGTTAAGTTTGAGGGCGATGATGTGGCGTTTACATTTAACATAGACCCGGATTCAATGCAGCTGCAGATATTTGATTTTCCTGAATTAATGCATACGCGTTCATTGAAAATAATTATTGAAGATGCAATTTCGGGTACAAAGTATGAGGATACGTGTATTTCAGTTATTATTCCATATGAATAAATTATTATAGTAAATGACATAAATCTTTTCCTGAACACTTTTTTCAGTGTGGAGAGTTGAGTGTTGAGTGTTGAGAGTTGAGATGTTTTGTTTGCGGAACTTTCTTCCACGATAAAATTTCGGTTTGATACTTTAATTTTTGTTGTGAGTAAAAAGTTTTTACTTGCACTCCAAACTCAACTCTCAAAACACCACACTCATAAAAGATTTTTTAATAAAATTTACTATAATTAGTTATATAATTTATTGTATCTATATTTTGTTACATATATGTTTTGCCAAATAATTTCCAGGTGGTGTTGTGAATATGAATGCTAAATATACGAAATACATAGCATTGCTATGTGCAATTATAATGTTTTCCGTTTCATCAAGCGGGTGCGTAATAGATTTGTCAAGTGAGCTGAACGATATTTCGTACCCGGAACAAGTAGTTGAGCAAGTCAGTGTGCCCGGAGTAGTATCTTTGTCAGTTGAAACAGCGGCGGATATACTTGCTAAAGCCGGTTTAACGTATTGTGTAAAAGAGGAAAAAAGTGATTCGGCAGAGGGGACAGTAATATTGCAGTATCCCGCTAATGGTGAAAAAATTGACAAAGGCGGTCAGGTAACGCTTGTGGTGTCCATAGGAAACGGAGAGGAAAGCAATCAGGAGAGTACACAAGAAATACAAGAGAGTACGCCGGAGAATATTAAGCAAAACACCAGTCCCATTGTTCAGGAGAGCAACAATAACGTTGTACTTGTAAAAAACTTTGTGGGTCAATCAATTGACAGTGCTAAGTCATATTATGAATCAAATGGATTGACCGTTAAGTATGATGAAGTCTATACAAACAGTTATTCACGCGGCATTGTGATATGGCAAAGCTTGATGCCGTCTGATTCGGATTCGTATGTCGAAAAAGGTGAAACAATTTCTTTCCAGGTCTCTGCAGGCAGCGCAGCAACAGTGACTTCAACACCTGCCGCACGGTCAACTCAGCGCAGAGTAGCTTCTTTTTCAAAAGTTAGTGCGTCGTCTGTTCTTCCTGATGAAGGGGTTTACACGTATATTCCCGAGAACATACTAAACTTCAATGGAAAGTGTTGGACGGAAGATAAAAGTGGTGTCGGTATAGGAGAGTATGTTGAGTTTAAGAATTCAAATCCGGTTACTGTAAGTTCATGCGGAGTAGTTAACGGCTATACGCTTGATTATGAAAGATTTACAAATAACGGAAGATTGACGAAAGTCAAATTTCAAGGTGATGATAAATCGTATACATTTAATATAGACTCAAATTCAATGCAGGAGCAGATATTTGAGTTTCCGGAACCAATGTATACACGTTCATTGAAAATAATAATTGCAGATGCAATTTCCGGCACAAAGTATTCGGATACATGTATTTCGGTTATTATTCCATATCAGTGATAGACATATAAGGAAGGATAAGTAAAATATGGAAATTTTTAAGTCAAATAAAAACAACGCGGAAGTTTTTGATTACGAAAATTTTGATTATGAAAAATGCCTCAGTGAGGTTTTGGAGTCTGTTAAGAAACCCAATATTATGATTTGTGGTTCTTCCGGCGTAGGCAAAAGCAGCTTGATCAATGATATTTTCGGTACTCATGTGGCTGAAGTCGGAAATTCGGGAGTATCTACCACAAGAGGAATACACGAATACAAAGGTGAAACGATAAATCTGTTTGATACGGAAGGCTTTGAGATCGGCAGAGAAGAAGTTGCCGCACGTCATATTTTTAATCGTTTGAATAACAAGGAACAGATAGCAAGTAACGATTTTGAAAATCGAATTCATGAAGTCTGGTATTGTATCAACGGTGGAAGTAAGCGTTTTCTTGATTTTGACAAAGAAGAGATTTGCAAGATCAGAGATAAGAACATCCCGGTGATGATAGTTATCACTAAAATCGACACACTTTCAGAGGATGAACTCATTGCCCTGAAAAACGAGATTGCGTATGTTTTGCCGTCTATTCCAAGCATTTTTTCATATTCAACCAATAGTCAGTTCGTTCAGGAACTTAAAGCTGCAGGTATATATAAAAAATTTGTCCAAAGAGATGAGATGGTAAAATGGGCTATCGATCATCTTGACGAAGCACTGAGAGAGGGTTTCGTTCCGTCACTGCGTTCAAGTCTTGCAATAAGAAGAAACTATATTATATCAACAATAGTTAAAAAATACAGTACTATGGCAGGCGCGGTTGTGATTGGAACATCGTTTATTAATGTTCCTTTCTCGGATTCTGTACCTTTGATGTCACTTCAGGTGAAAATGGCAATGTCAATTATAAATGCCTACGGCATAAAGTCGGACGTCTCGAAATTGGTTGGTAACTTGATAGGAACTACAGGTGTGTCGTATTTTGGAAGGACGCTTGCGTCTCAATTGATTTCTGTTATTCCGTTCATTGGCAATACAGCTAAAGCGTCTGTTAATACCACTGTTGCTGTAACTATAACCGGAAGTCTCGGCGCAGCAATTACACTTGTTTGTGAACAGTATTTGAAAGCGTGTATAAAGAATAACGGAGCAAATAATTTGCCGTTTTCTGATTTTCTTACAGTTGAGAATCTCAAACGAGCAATTTCATTCGTACAAAAAAACAAATCGGATTTTGGTATTTCAGATACAGACAAGAAACACAACGCTTAGGTGGGTATATATGAAGACGAATAACAACGTGCTAAAAACATCAGTTCTCGTAATAGGTCAATCGGGTGTTGGAAAAAGTTCACTGCTTAATTACATTTTTAGTAGGGAAGTTGAGAAGACAGGTGTAGGTAAAGCTGTCACCAAAAAGGGTATCTTTCCTCATGATTTTAAATATGATGATGATTTTATTATTAAAATATATGATACATGGGGATTGGAACCTGAAAAAGATGCTGCTTGGAAAGATTTGGTTTTTGAAAATATAAGCGAAAATGATACGAAAGACATTAGCGAATGGCTTAATACAATTATCATATGTATAAGTGCGTCATCTGATAGAATTCAGGAATTTGAAGTTAATATTATAGAAGACTTATTAAAAGACAAGCGAAATATCATTATAGCAATTACAAATTGTCAAAGTGAGCAAGATATATCGGCGGAAAAGATCAGGAAACAGTTAATCGAGAAAACAGTGTTGGAAAATATGGACATCGTTTTTGTAAACAGCGTTTCCAAAAAGCTTATCGGCAGAAAAGAAGGCACTCCTACATTCGGCAGAGAGAAAATTGTCAGAGCAATTATAGGCAATATGTGGAAAACATTTAGAGCCAAAATCCCGGGTTATATTAATTCCAATATGGTTAGGCGGGAAACACAGTGGCTTACTGCAGAATTTAAGGTGATAGATAGCTTTAAGTTTCCTTTTATCAGAAAAAACACCAGAATTGATGAATATGTCCTTAATATAAATAATGATCTTGATGCTTATATTGACAGCGAAGTTGAAATGGTCAATGATGAATTCAGAAATGCAATAAATTATTACAGTAAACTTTCAAAAAAGTTTGTTGAAATATCTTTGATCAACTCCGGGTATTACAAATACGGGTCTGATTTCAATGTTGATATCAGAGAGATTTTTTCGGAGAAGGTAGACGCTACGCTTGAGAAATTATTTTCCAGCCGCAAAAAACTTATTGAACTGGCAAATCACGAAATACGCGACGGAAAAACTTTCAGAGATATTTTGAAGACAATGGGTATAGAATTAGGTATGTATTTAAGAAATACCGTGTCATTAAAAAAGGATCTGAAAGAATCGACTCGCAGCACGATAAGAGAATTTAACGAAAGTATGTATGTTGAAATTCAAAATTTTGGAGTCTACATTGATCACCTTAATATCGAAAAAGTTTTTCTTGACCAGATAAGAAATTCGGTATAGCATGTCTGTTGTTTCTACAGGCGGTGACTGTTTCCAAAATCGAGAAAAAGCAGCGTTTCTTGAGAAAGCCGCAAAAGAAGGAAATACGGAGATTATTTCACAAAATCATGAATTGCTTGTAGAAATGCTTAAAGCGACAGCGAATGATATTAAGGCGGCGGGAATATATTGAGAGAATAATTAAAGTTTTTGCTCATTTATAGGTTCGATCATAATTTTTTGAAAAAGTCCGGAGATATTGACAGCTCCGGACTTTAATTTGTACCATTTATTCTTAACTTTAATATTAACATATTGTTTATGATTTTTGTAGAAAAATAGTGTATAATATCAATAAACCCAAAAACTGTTTTGTGCAAATTTCGAAGGGAGTGATAATATGGAATCCTATTCTGATTTCTTGTATAGAATCAGCTACCAGCAGCCCGAACTGCAGATCGGCGAAGGACGTTTTACTGCGGATAATCGTGTGCTTGAAAAAGTATCTCACGATAATTCTTTTAGCAGCTTTTACGGCGATACAGTTGTGTTCGATCTGAAAGACAAAGCCAAGAAGAAAATATCGGCGCAAATTGACACGCTTTATGAAGAGGTTCCTATGTGTTTTGCACAAAGGCTCGATTCTTCCACACTTCACATGACGCTGCACGATCTGAGTGCGTCAAGCGATTTAGACAGCGTCTCGTCTGATGTGTTCAACAACGAAGTTAAGCTTTTGCGGGTACTGTCGGAGAATCATATTGCATGCGAAACTATTGATATGAGAATGAACTACATTGTCAATATGGTGAACACAAGTCTTGTAATGGCTCTTGTTCCCGAAAATGAAAATGAATGGAATAAGCTTCAAAAGCTTTACACGCTTATTGATGAGGTTCGCGTTTGTCCGTATCCGTACCTTACTCCGCATATAACGTTGGCATATTTTAATCGCAGCGGATTTGATATGGAGTCAGCCGCTGCACTTAAAACCGTAGTAAGAGAGCTTAACAGCAAGAGTATTAAGATTCATCTACACACAGATCATCTTGTATATCAAAAATTTCTCAGTATGGATAACTATATTGACGTGTTCAGGCTGGCGAAAAAATTGTGAGGAGGATGCTATATGTTTGACCCCGGAAAAATGTACACATATATTCGTGGTTTTGCTACAGGTGCGGGAATGCAGGACACACGAAGGGCACTGGCGTTTGCGCGCAAAAAGCATGACGGACAATTGCGAAAGAGCGGTGAGGCTTATATTATACATCCGCTTACAATGGCTTGCAACGCGCTCAGTATAGGCATTAAGGATGACAATGTTATAGCAACGATACTTTTGCATGACGTGTGCGAGGATTGTGACGTTGGACTGCAGGAGCTGCCTGTGTCTGATTCTGTGAAACACAGCGTAAGCTTGATGACATTTTCCATAATGCATGGAGAGACAAAAGAGGTTGCCAAAAATCGTTATTACAATATGATACTGCAGGATAGAGCGGCAACTCTCACAAAGCTTATTGACCGCTGTCACAATGTTTCCAGTATGGCAGGCACATTTTCCGAGGAAAAGCTGACTGCGTATATCGAAGAAACAAGAAAGTATGTACTGCCGCTGATAAAGGAAGCAAAGCTTCAGTATCCTGAGGATTTTGATGTTCTTTTTGCTCTTAAATATCATATCACAAGCGTAGTGGATTCTATTGAGGCAACTATGCAGGTTTATCGTAATTGACGGGAGGGATTTGAATATGTCCGAAAATTTGAAACATAGCGACGTTGAGATCATCAGCGGAGATTTTGTTATCAGGACGCGTAAAGATTCAACGTTTTATTCATTGAAACTGAATAATAAGAGATGCTCATTGACGTTCGATCATGCATACACGATCGATTGTGGTTCTAATTCTAAAAGTATCAGGGATTGTACTTATAGAGTAAACGGGCGTACTTTTATATCTGACATTTAAAGAAGGAAAAACGCTTACAGAATTTTATAAGCACAGCCAGCTCAGACAACATGCTGACGGAACCAGATTTTTGTACTTTTACAATGACATTCCTACTTTTGATTCTGATGACCGTGTTTGGGACGGAAATGAGTATATTGCTATTTACTCAGATAAAGGGGTAATTAATCTGATTAGCTGCCGCTGCGGTTATCAAATTCCCGATATAAGGGTGTATATCAATCTGAAAAATTTTGACGCCGCTTTTTCCGAGTGGATTACCAGGCTGTAATCGGAGTATGATGTATGAACTATGATCATTTTGCTGCGGCATATGTCAGAGGTCAGATAATGAAATTCGGCGATACAATGAGTTTAGACAGTATTACAAATCGATGTATTACTTGTCCTATTGATGAATTGACCGATGATGAGCTTGTGCTGCTTGCTGAAATCGGTAGAAATAATGATCTGAAGATGTATCGTTTCAAGGAAAAAGAGTCTATTCCACGAGTGAAAAAAGTAATAGGTTTTCTGAAAGCATTTTATCCCGAAAGTTTGCTTGATGTGGGCAGCGGCAGAGGTGCGTTTCTTTTTCCTTTTATGAGAGAGCTGCCATATGTTCCTGTGACGTCAATAGATATATTGCCTCATCGAGTTGATTTTTTGAAAACAATTGGCATGGGCGGAATACAAACATTAACTGCGATACAGGAAGATATATGTACTTGGCATATTCCAAGCGGCAGTTATGACGTTGTAACAATGCTTGAGGTTCTGGAGCATATTCCTGATGCTGAAAAAGCTGCGGCGAATGCTTACAGGATAGCGAAACGTTTTTTGGTGGTGTCCGTTCCGTCAAAGCCCGATAATAATCCCGAGCATATTCATCTTTTCACAAAAGATAAGCTTACATCTATGTTCAATTCAGTGGGCGCGGAAAAAATCAGTTTTGACGGAGTTAACGGACATCTAATTGCAATTATTTCTAAAGGTGCAGAAAATGAGTGAAACAAAGCTAATAAAATATCCCCGTACACCGCATATTGAAGGTTCCAGACTTCAGCCGGGTGATGAAGATCTGTCGCAAGTGCCATTTAAGCAGATAAGGGGCAGATATATTGTTGTGGAAGAAAAGGTTGATGGTGCAAACACGGCAATTTCATTTGGCGATAACGGCGAACTTCTGCTGCAAAGCAGGGGACATTATTTAACGGGCGGATATCGTGAAAGACATTATAATTTGTTAAAACAATGGGCTAATATTTATAGAGAGACGCTTCATGATGTATTGGGAAGTCGTTACATAATGTATGGCGAGTGGCTGTATGCCAAGCATACCGTGTACTATGACGCCCTTCCTGATTATTTTATGGAGTTTGATATTCTCGACAGGACTAACGGCAAATTTCTTGATACTGTTTCAAGGCGGCATATCACACAAAACTTGCCTATAATATGTTCGGTGCCCGTTTTGTGGAGCGGTATAGCAACGAGTAAAGAGAAGATTATGAAAAATCTTGGAAGATCGCACTATATCACTGACAAACACCTCGATAATCTCAGAAACGAATGCCTCAAGATTGGCTTGGATCCGGAACGTGTGGTCAAAGAAACCGATAATTCAAATTTAATGGAAGGTTTGTATATTAAGGCAGAGGAAAACGGCGAGGTGACCGATAGAATAAAATTTGTACGGGCGTCTTTTTTGCAAACGGTAGATTCCTCGCCAACTCACTGGCTGGATAGACCTATTGTGCCGAACAAATTATCAATCTGAGGTCGATTATTAGATTATGAATGTTATGAATGGATATGACAAACTGGCAGAAATCGTACCTATTGCGCCTGATTATGTGATAGATTGGAAGAAAATAGAATTCTCTCTCATGTCGCCTTTTTACGAAAAAATGAAAAAAACACAGCAAAATCCGGAATTTCACGCGGAGGGTGATGTGTGGAAACACACAAAAATGGTGTGTGAATGCCTCGTTAATGATTCAGAATTCAGATCGTTGCAGCGGCGACAGCAGCAGGAGCTGTTCTTAGCGTCGGTATTGCACGACGTGGGAAAGATTTATACAACAAAACTTGAAAACGGGAGCTGGACGTCTCCGTATCATTCGATCAGAGGAGCAAATGTTGTCAGAGATTTGCTTTGGCGAGAGTATGGTTTATGTGGAACACATGAGTTTCAGGTTTTTCGTGAGACGATATGCTTGCTTGTACGTTATCATATGACGCCGTCTCATATATTAGAATCTGAGCGCAGCGAACAAAAACTTATTAAAATTGCGTCAAATGGAGAATTAATACCCGATTTTGATTTGAATATGCTGCTGATTCTTTCTGCAGCGGACAATAATGGCAGGTTGTTTGCAGGAAAGAAACAAAGAGAAGAAGATATTTTGCTTGTCAGAGAGCTTGCAGATGAACTGGAATATTTAAATGCCCCCAGGAAATTTTCGGATTCGTTTACCGAATTCGCATATTTATCAGGCAAACAGAAATATCCGGATTCACAGCTTTTTAATGATACCGAGTTTGAAGCTGTGATAATATGCGGATTGCCTGGTACCGGAAAGGATACCTTCATACAAAACAATTATCCTGATTATTTTGTGGTTTCACTTGATGATATACGATCTGAGTTTGGAATATCGCCACTTGGAAACCAAAAAGAAGTTGTTCGCATTGCAAACGAAAGGGCTGCAAAGCTTATGAGAAAAAAGCAGTCTTTTGTTTGGAATGCTACATCTGTAACGCCGGATATTCGCAGAAGAGTTGTATCTTTGGTGACAGATTATCACGGCTATGTAAAAATATTTTTTCTTGAAACCGATTTTGAAGAAAATTTAAAGAGAAACAAAAGCAGATCCAAAGCAGTGCCTCAGTCTGTTATAGAAAAAATGCTTGAAAGGCTTGTTCTTCCGGAGCGGTTTGAGGCGCATGATGTTGAATGGATTTGTTTGTAGAATATAAGTATAAAGTGAAAGGAAGATAATAATTATGGCTACAAGACCTGCATGGGCATATCACAGAGGATATGTTGTAAAAGGTGATTTCGATTTTGATTGGAACGGTGGTTTTGCCGCTTCACAAAAACAAAAGAATATTGCTGCTCTTCATGACGAAATAATGAAAAGATACGGCGAAACAGCACTTGAAATATCAACAAAGTCGCTTGTTGATATGGGTCGTTCGCTCAGTGCGTTTAATCTGAAGTTGGACGGCGTGCTGCTTGAGTGTGTTTTTCAGTCGAGCAAGGTGTTTGAAAACGGCGGTCCATACCGTGATTTGCTCGAAGTATCTCCGAAAGAGGCGAAGAGGGATGAAAGATTAAAAAGCTCCGGAAAGCTTGTTGCATTTGATTATGATTCAAAAAGATGGGAATTGGAACCGAAAACGGCATTCTACGATTATATTTACGTAAAAAGCGCGCTTGGTACGTTTTCTGTCGAACAGCTCAAAGAAACACTCAATCAGTATGTGTGGTTTACGGATATTGAATTCAATCCGAAAAAGTCAATCAACTCTCAGGCAAGATCAGTTGCTCTTTTAAAGGCCATTATTCTTACTGATTCACAATCTGTTCTTGATACTTATGAAGATTGGATAGCCTATCACAAAAAAATAGTTGGTAAGTCGTAGAGGAGGAATAGACAACATGAGACAATATTATGAGGAGAGCGGATTGTCAAGCAAATCGGAATTTATCGAAGATTTGCAATATCAAAGCTTAACAGAAAATTACGAGCATTCCGGTGTGCCTTTGATATATGACAACGGAAGTGTTTATACTGATATTTCCGATTCACATACCCTGATTTTTGGAAATACAGGTTCAAAAAAGACGCGGAATTTCTGTATTCCTACGGTATATACCATAGGTATGGGCGGAGAATCTATGGTAATATCAGATCCCAAGGGTGAGATATATCGTAATACATCCGGTTTTTTAAAGGAACGTGGCTATTCAATAAAGGTATTCAATCTTCGCAGTCCCGAACATGGGTCAAAGTGGAATCCGCTTATGCTTCCGTATAAATATTACAAAAATGGCGATCAGGATAAAGCCATAGAAATGATTTCTGATTTTTGTATGCAGCTAAAAAATCAGGTTCATTCAAGTGTGGACCTTTACTGGGAAAACCAAGCTATGGATTTGCTTATGGGTTTGATACTTATACTTTTTGAGGTGGAACCTAACGAGAAAAAAATACATATGGAAAGCGTTCAGCGTATTCGTATGTATATAGGAACACAATCGAGTTCGTCTGATGATACAAATAATATATTCTGGAAGATGCTGGAAACTTTTCCGGAACGTTCTCTTATTCGTATGAAGTTGGCTTCCGTGTATAATTTAAGAGGTGTCGAGAAAACACTTAATTGTGTTATAAGCACATTTGATACTATGATACGTTCTTTCCTTCTCAACAAAAAGCTTATGAATATGACGGACTCAAGCGAGTTTGAATTTGACTCAATAGCAAAGGAAAAAACAGTACTTTATCTGATAACGCCCGATGAAAAAACAACATTCCATTTTCTTGTCAGTGTATTTGTTAAGCAGTGTTATGAGGTGTTTATTGATTATGCTCATAAATGCAAGAATGGGCTGCTGCCGATAAGGGTAAATTATATCCTGGACGAATTCTCTAATTTCCCACAGATTGCCGATATGTCCGCTATGATATCGGCAGCGCGCAGCAGAAATATTCGTTTTCTTCTTGTGGTTCAGAGTAAACAGCAGCTTATTTCGGGATATGGCGATGCAGCGGAAACAATCAAGTCGAACTGCAGAACATGGATATATTTAACATGCAGAGAGTTAAGTTTGCTTCAGGAGATTTCGGAGTTGTGTGGAACTATTGAGGTGAACGACAGGGAACGCCCGGTGCTTAGTACTACGCAGCTTCAGTGCTTAAAAGTGGGTTGGGAGGATAGTCAGGCGTTGATACTGCGCAGCAGAATACGTCCATATCTCTCATGGATAAAGGATTTTTCTGTTTACCCTCAGTCAAAGTATCCGCCTGTTCCGTTTGAAGAGCATGAATTAAAGAATTCATCGTGTTTTTCTGTTCCCAAATATATGTATAAAGTTTTAAGAGATGAACTGGAATTGGATAATAGCAAGAGGTGAGGATAGTGTTTCAAAAAGTAAAGGACGAGCTTGTTAGTGCCTCGGAAAAATTGAATATCGAAAAAGTGTTTGAGCTTGCGCCAATATATTTATTGCCGCAAAATGAGGATTGCAGCGATAATATACAGTATTCGTTGGAACAGCTTCTGTCTGAGTTGGACAGTAAGGGTATTGTATCAGAAAAAGACGGAGCTTGTATCAGATTAAGTGCGGAAAAGGGAAGTATTGATATTATTAATTCTGCCGGCTTTGGATTGTATGATGATTACGGAAAATTTAAAAAAACATTGGATCAATGGCTGCAGGATATTGGCTTGAAGTATCATTTTTATCAGGGAATTGTGTTGCTGTCAGTTAAAAAAATCAAGGATTTGATTTTGGAAGATGTTTGGTGCGAACAGCTTTTCAGACATATCAAGTATTACAAAAACCATTTTTTGTTTATTGTTTCATTTGACGAGAAAGAAATAAAAGATGCGGAGTCTTTGATGGGGAAGAGTTTCTTCTGTGAAACTATTATGCCAACAAAGAAAACAGAAAAAGATTATAATGAACATATCACATCGCTGCTTGAACAATATGACACAAAGCTGAGTGAAGATGCTGCAATTTGTTTGACTGAAATTCTGAAGAAGTATTATTCTGATATTAACTATAAGATTATTGATCTGTGGATTAAGCAGATCCTATGGAATATGCTAAAGAATAGTGGCAGCGACATGACGCTGAATGAAATTGATCTGTCTGAGACTATGCTTGCAGAAATAGTCAAAAGCAGCAAATCGGAAACAACAGGTTTTTCAATAGGCTTTATAACATCGGAAAATAAGGCATTTTTTACACATTATTCTTGATCGGAATAAAAGTAATTACAAAAATTTAATAAAAAACTCATTTTAAACTATTGCAATATTCGACAAGTTGCGATATAATATTAAACGAGTTGACCAATATATTATTCTATAATCTTTATTTTTTTATTTAATATGAATTTGATTAGGAATTTGATTATATAGATAATATCCTTGTATTATATGTTTGTCTGCAATAAGGGTTAGATTTTTGGGCGTAGCGGTGATATTATAATGCTTTATGATTTTGAAAGTTTTTTTGATTCATATTACAGTTGGGATAATTTAAGTGATTCTGTTTTCCCAATTGTGGTGGGAATTATTGTGCATATCTTTTTGGCATATAGGTGTATAAAACGAGGGGATAATAATACAATTAATGCTTTTTTTTGGCTGATTGTCATTATATCTGTTCCGGTTTTGGGACCTATATTGTATTTGTTGTTTTCTGCTTTTCTTAATGACTTATCCTCCCATAAGATTGGTGTTGTGAGGCTTTTTGATAAAAATGAAACCGGTGCTTGGTATAATTTCCAAAAGAAGGAAAATGTAAGTGTGCTGGATTTGTCAAAGTCAAATTACTCGACAGATGTTGGAATTAATCGTTCAAAAGTAAAGATCAATCATCTTCTTTTGCTGTGTTGTTTTTGCATTGCATTGGCGGTTTTGGGTGGCGATTTGCGATTGTCGTTTCTTCCGTTTGCTTCGCTGATTGTTCTTCATGATTGGCTTACGAATTATTGTAATGCGCCAATGTATTTCAAAATTATCAATAAATCCAATGCATATGAGATGATTGAACCATCTGAATCATTGCTTGGAAAGCCATGTTTTATTGAACATGATTACTTAAAGGATGGAATGGAAGATAAAGAAAAAGGTTTAAATCCGCGCGCAATGGTAAGTATGGTGTGGAAAATTATGCCCAAAATTTGCAGTAAAAAAGCAAGGATTGAGGCATCACAGCTTCAGCTGCAAAGAAATTTCGGTTATAAAGTTGATACGGGTAATGATAGCGATAATTATTATATTCAGGTGATTGATCCTTTTTTTGACTTAAAACAGCTTGATGTCAAATCAGTAACGCAGCTGCCGATAGACTCGCATATTTCATGTATCTCATATTATGATTGGCAAAAATCCGGTAAAGATGATAATGATCTAGATATTTATTATCGTGGAAGTGTCGAGAGACGTATATATAAAGTCAGACCTAGATTTAGATATTTATTAAGTCGTGCAGTGGTATATATTTTATTTTACATTGTGCTTTTTACTCCACTGTGTACTCATTTGAACTATGCTGTTTCTGATTTTATAGAGAGTACGTTCTAAAAAAAGAGGTCGGTATTATGAATGTTGGTATAGATCTTGGTACAACAAATACAGTTGTTAGTTATCTTAATGAATTTGATGAGTGGAGAACTCTTTCATTTTCGAAAGGCCGATCGGAGAATCCTTCAATGCTTCCCTCGTGCCTTTGTGTTGTCAACAGTAACGAGATTAAAGTTGGTCAGGATGCACTTGATGAACGTCTTGTAAATGCAAATAATTTTTTATGTGATACTAAGTATCATATGGGTGATGAAAAAACCGTATTTAGCAGAGGCGGAATTACTTTTACTGCGAGATTGGCAGCAGAAAAAGTTCTTGAAGAGGTCATGGGCGAATTAAAGCGTCAATTTCCTGAAGAAGAAACATTTAATGCATTTGTTACTGTTCCTGCCAGATTTCTCGAGGCTGCCAGGCGTGAAACAAGAGAAGCATTGATTAAAGCCGGTTTTGAAGATAACGGAGACCGCAGATCGCTTACCGATGAACCAATTGCCGCAGCAGTAGCGTATAGTTCAGCTCTTTCAACCGCGTCAAATGTTTTGGTCGTGGATTATGGCGGAGGAACATTTGATTTGTCGCTTGTTACCACAAACACTGTCGGTATTGCAAGCGGTATGCAGAATTTGAGCGTAAAGAGCTGGGGCGGAGACCTGCATTTAGGCGGAAATGATGTTGATCGACTTTTGATCAACAAAATGGTGGAACAATTTGTTAAAAATGGAGGCAGGTCTTTCGATCCGTTTTCAACATTTAACAATTCCGATGAACAAAGAGCTGCTGCATTGATCTGTGCTCAGCCTATTGAAATAAAAAAACAGCTGTTTGAAGATTTTACTTCTGAGGCTTCTGTTCTTGTTCCCGATCTTTTAGATGGCGTTGATCTTGAGTTTTATATTACTCCGCAGGAATATGAAGATATGATGACAGATATTTCTGTGAAATATCAAGATTGTATAAACAAAATGTTTATACAATCTAAGGAAGTCGATATATCGTCTGTGGATACGGTACTTATCGTTGGCGGTATGGCGCATGAACCATGTCTGCGCAAGGTTTTGGTTTCTTTATTTCATGATGAGAGTAAGTTGGTTATTCCTGATGATTCTATGTACTTGGTGTCTAAGGGAGCGTCCATTTGGAATAGTAATGCTGATGTTCACGTTGAAAATAAAGTTTACACTTCAATAGGAATCCTTCTCAATGGAGGAAAAGATGTGTGTCAGGTTGTTAAAGAAGGCGATTTGATCGATGATGCCGGTAAATTGTTCTCGGGCAATTTCAGGTTGACCAACTCTATGTCAAGTAATTTTCTGTTGAGCATTGTTGAGTATCAGGGGGAATTTTCTCCTGGTAATTATACCATTCTAAAAAGCGAACGGGTTCCGGTTGGAAAACCTAGAAGAACCGTTTTTTCATTTCACAATTCCCCCACTGTAGATGTCAAAATAGAAATAAAGATGGACGCTGATAAGTTATTCTGTATCACAGTAAAGCAAAATGGTATACCGGATAGGTTGATTGATCTGAGACTGGGAAACTAAAGACATGTGGGTAATGGGTTAATGATTTCCCATTGTATGGAAAATGAGTATTAATTTGATTATTTGTAATTATAAGAGGAGGGCCTTTCTATGAATTTATCTCAGTGGATATCAGATAACTCTCCTTTGGACAAACGTCCCGAAAATTATGATTTGATTGTTGATGATATCTTGGCTCAATTGTTGGGATTTATTTGTTCACACAACGATGAAGCAGATACAAAAGGTCATATGTCAACTGCAGATGACAGCCTTATGCAGCTTTTGTTTGTTTCACAAAAGACAAAAAATCAACTTCGAATTAACCCTGATATGATTGAAGTCGCTGAAGCCGATTCCGGGTTTGTGGATTTGGTGTGTTCCGGCAGTGCAACAGGTGTGTTTTCAGATGAACTTTGTCAAAGTGGATTATTGTGCAATGACGAAGAATGTGATAATGTTCTTGCTGCCGGCATTATTTATGAACAACTGAAATTTGGTGAACCGTTTGATTATCAAGGTAAGGTTGATTGGCGCAACGGAGGTTCACTGTTGAATAAAATGATAGTTACCGATCCCAATGAGCGTATATCAGCAAAGGATGCTCTTCAGATTCTTGCGTCTGAAAATGATGGTCGTGTGATTATTAATTTTACTGAATTTGAAAGCGGAGCTGTAGTGAAGTCTGATGAGATTATTTACAATTCATCGGATTTTATTTTGCATTTGCCAACCAATATTACGTCTGAATCTTCGATTAAGACTTTTTATGTGACAGATAATAAAGATAGGAAAATATATTATCGAGCAGCACCGATAATAGAATGTGTGTATTGTACTGCACTGAAAAGACCGGATGTTAATAAGATTGAATATTCCAATTCTATGAAAAAGATTATTGTGGGAATAGATATTGGATTTAAAAAAATAAACGCTTCGATAATTGATAATAACGGTCAAATATATGATGTATTTAATTCGAATATTGCTGCCAATAAAATTTCGTATCCGATTTGTATAGCGTCGGATAACGGTGGTGTGTTGTTCTTAGGTTCAGAGGCTGAAACAAGAATACGCAAAGATTTGGCGAAACCTGTTTTGATACATAGCTGCGATCCGGCAAATAAGATAGAGATTGTTAAAGGCATTTATGAATCATATGATTCACTATTACAAAAGCTTTTTGCGGATTTTAAGGCCGAACTGATAAGTCGTATTAACGTAGATTACACATGTCTGGAGTTTTATTATATATTACCTGCCGAATTTTCCGATGCAAAAAAAATTGCCTATCGTTCAGCTTTAAAAGCCATTGGCTTTGGTGAGAACGAAGTTGACGGATTTTGTTCCGTTTATTGTTGGCTTAGAAAGCGTGGTATATTACGGGATAATTCTGTTTCTTTTATAATAGACGGCGGCGAAGGCGCTGTTCGTATCGGAGTTGTGAAGTCCGATGCAAATAGTGCTGTCAGAACGTTGTATAAGAATTGTTGTTCAGGCGGATATGAGATGACTCAAAAGCTTATTTCAGCCGAAGAAGCTAAGATAAAAAAATTTGATGTTCCCGATTACGAAGACTACGCATCAAACAAGGTTATTTTAGCAAAGAATATAGAAGAGGTGAAGAAGTCTCTCACTTATTCAAAAAGAGTAAGAAGGTCTGTGAAACTCCAAAGTAACGGAGAAGAGAAAACAGTAGTTTTACTTCATGACCGAAGATTGTTAAATGAATATATTTCCGGTGTCAAAAGCGCGCTGAATAAGTGCTTGGATAGTTGTTCGGGATTTAACATAACAGATGTGATTCTTTTGGGAGGTCTTTCTGTTATGCCAGAATTGATCGATTATGTAAATGACTGTGCGAAAAGATGTAATAGTAAATTTCATTTGTTGGATTATTCAGAAGTTTTTGCAAGAGGTGCAGCTATTTACGGAAGTATACAAGTTCCGATTCAAGTGAAAAATCAAGCGGAAAATTCTGTTGACGATGTTCCTGTTGAGAAGATCAATAATAAGACAACACGAGAAATTGGTATACAGATTCAAGATCCACTCAGAAATACAATAACGTTTCAAACAAAAGTACCTATTGGAACGCAGTACAACGATGACGGCAATGTGAATTTTGAATATGACTATACTGTTACAGTTGATGAATTGCGCAATAGAAAATGTTCTCTGAAAGTTTATACCAGAGAACCCGGGATGTCTCATATTACAAGTACATTGGTGGATTCAGATAAAGCGATCAGGGCTTTGGGTATGCTGCAAATAACAATTCCCGAAAAGTTCAAGCTTGCTAAAGATCATCTTGTTGTAACATTATACATTGATAGAAATGAACTGGTTACAGCAAAGGTTATATGGAAGTATAAGTATATTGGGTTTGTAGCGATCGAAAAGAGTGTTACAGATTTCAAGTTTATTACCCCCAGATAGTAACAGTTATGGCAGGAGGAAAAAATGAGTTTTTTTGCCGAAAAACAGAATTTTAAAAATGAGGAAGTTGTTTGTCCTGTTTGTAAGAAAAGGATGACACAGGCAATGGTGTTTTCTTCACCATATAATGATTCTGTTGACAGAATGTGTCAGGATTGTTTCAGAATGTGTTATAAAGACAAGGTAAAAAAAAGAGTTGCCGGAATTATTGATGATTCAATCAACTTGGCGAATGTAAATAAAAGATTGGATTGCCTTGAATATGAATCAGACAATGGCGGTTTGTTTCTTAATGAGGGAACAGAGTATACGATTCCTAATCTCACTCCTGAGGATGTTAAGGCGGAGCAGAGAGGTTTCTTAATTTTATATGCTTTTTTTAGATTGTTTTTTGTAATATATAAATTGGGTTTTGATAATTATGATGATATTGGTATGAATACCTCTGTCATAATTATGAATTGTATTTTTTTTGTAGGTGCATTATTGTACGCCGTAATTACAGTTTTCAGATTTATTAGCAGTTGGCAAATGGGCTGTTCAAAAAAAAGATTGGTAAACCTAGCGATAACGCTGCTTATATATTTAGTCTTAGCTGTTTTTACAGCACCGATAAAGATTAACATAAGTATTTAATTTTAATAAATTTTTGCTTTAAGGTTAGGAGATATATTATGTCAGACTTGGATTCATTACAGGAAGTACAAATTGCCCTTTTAGGTGGTACATCTGATGGAAAGACAACTTTTATTATCAGTATGATCAATTCGATGTCCAGAAAACTTGTGAATATTTCGGATAATCATACACTTAGATTACAGCCTGTAGGACTAAAGAAAGGCTTGGTACTGGCTGGCAATGCGAAAGATGTACAAGAAGATTATTCCGAAGATCTGAAAAAAGTAGCAGAAAAAATAAATACAGAAGCTAAAGGAAATATAGCGTCCAGAATGGCAAGAGCTTCATCATCAGCAGGTCAAAGCAGATCAACCGGAAATTCCATTGATAAGGCAGGAAATATTAATATTCTCGATAAAGAAGAGGGGTCAGCTGAAGCAGCTGCTGCAGTTATGGAATTAACAGATCAGCTTGCCAGACTCTTTACCTTTCCAAATATAGGCGGCAGAGCGACCTTTGCCACAGTTACAACAAGGTATATAGTTATTACATTCAATGTACTGGTAGATGAAAAGGAAGTATGCAAGCTTGTCATTACCGACTATGCCGGAGAAGTTGTAGAGCTTGGGCAGGACAGAACTGTTCTCGACAGTTTAAAGAATAGTTTCGCTATTCAGATTGCGGACAGTGATAGTGCTATACTTTTGGCAAATGCAACTAAGCTTAGTAAGAATCTTAATAGTAAAATCATGGACAACACATCGATGTTTAATGAGGCTCAGACTAAATCCAGCTTAAATGTAGATAATATAACACCGATAATAACAAGTACAAAGAGTGTACAGCCTTACTCTATTATTGTAGCGATTAGTCAGACTGATCATCCGTCACTGGATTCCAGAATAATCAGAAATAATTTTAAGGATGTAGAGTATCAGCTGCAAAAGTATATATATCAGTCTCTGGCGGTTTTTGCCTTTTCAAATAAGAAGGCTTTTGGGATTTTACCTGTTTGCGCGTTTGGCAAGAATTCAGCCGGAGAGCCAAATGTAGATCAGAATAATATGCTTATCAAAAATAGTGACCCGAATCCACAAAACATTGA
>CADCOF010000240.1 GCA_902802975.1 uncultured Ruminococcus sp.
CATTGCTAATTGCACATTAAACCAAAAGGGGTGTATATATGAAAATCTCGGTTTTAGGCTGCGGCCGTTGGGGCGCGTTTATCGCTTGGTATCTCGATAGCATAGGGCATAATGTTATGACATGGGGACTTCCCACTTCACCTCACCTTATCGAATTGAAAGAGACAAGAAAAAACGGTATGCTTGAATATCCCGATTCGATCGAGTTGTCCGACAATCTGGAGCTTGCCGTTTCCCGTGCAGAGGTCATTGTGATATCTATCAGCTGCCAGTCTCTGCGCGCTTTCCTCGCCGACGTGAAAAAATATAACCTTACTGATAAAGCTTTCGTTTTGTGTATGAAGGGCATTGAAGAAACTACCGGCTGCCGACTCACTCAGGTCGTTTCGGACGTGCTGGGCGATGTGCCGACTGCCGTTTGGGTGGGTCCCGGTCATCCGCAGAATTTCGTAAACGGCGTTCCGAATTGTATGGTGATCGACAGCGATAATGACGATCTGAAACGCCGGCTCGTTGAGGAGTTTTCCGGTCGCCTGATCAGATTTTACTACGGCGAAGATTTAATTGGAAGTGAAGTCGGCGCAGCCGCAAAAAACGTCATTGGCATTGCCGCCGGCATGCTCGACGGTCTCGGCTATTCCTGCCTCAAGGGCGCGCTCATGAGCCGCGGCACCTACGAGGTCGGCAAACTCATTAAAGCTATGGGCGGCAGCGAATATTCCGCATACGGCTTGTGCCACCTTGGCGACTACGAAGCAACGCTGTTCTCACGCTACAGCCAAAACAGAATGTTCGGCGAAACATTTGTAAAAGGCGAAAAATACACAAAACTAGCTGAGGGTGTCGCAACCAGCCGCGCTATCTCAAAGCTTTCAAAAAAATACGGCGTCGAAATGCCTATCGTTGACTCCGTTGAGAGAATTCTTTCAGGCTCGCTTGACATCAGCAGCGCACTCGACGTGCTTTTCAGCAGGTCAATCAAAAATGAGTTTGCGTATTTTCTTACAGAAAAAATTTAATCACAACAAAAGCTAAAGTATCAAGCAGAAGTTTTATCGGGAAAGAAAGTACCGCAAACAAAATAACTCCACTCTCCACTCTCAACACTGAAAAAAGATTTATGTCGCTCACTATAATTACTACTAAAATTTAAGAGGCTTTATTTATGAAAAATATTAAATTGCGCTTTATATCTTTGAGTGCGGCAGTTATTGTTGCTGCGTCGCTTTGCGGGTGCGATTCGATTACCGCTCAAACACCGTCCGCGGTCAACGTACCCGATGTTGATGAAATTGATTCGCTCATAATCAGTGAACCTGATACGGATGAAGTTGATTCACTCGTAAGCAGTGAAACCGGTTCGGCTGCAGACGCAGAGTCCGAAACAGACGAGACTGACGAACTTGAAGGACCCTACGAAGTGGCGAAGGTCGTTGACGGCGACACCATCAAGCTTATTATCAACGGCGAAAAGAAAAACGTCCGCCTTATCGGAGTTGACACGCCCGAGTCCGTTCACCCCGACGCATCAAAAAACGTTCCCGAGGGAAAACTTGCGTCCGATCACACAAAGGAGCTTGTGGGCGATAATCAGTTGTATATCAAGTACGGAACCGAGCCGGCAGATCGCTACGGCAGACCGCTGTGTTATGTTTACTTGCCCGACGGCACAATGCTCAACGAACAAATTTTGCGCGACGGTTACGCAAAAGTGATGATAGTCGGAAAAAATAAGGAGTACAAAGAGAAATTCACAGAGATCGCGAGCGAGGCAAAAGCCGAAGGCAGAGGTCTTTGGAGTACAGGCGTATTTGATGATTAATATATTTATGTGGGAGATGTTTTACAATGAGAAAATTTGCAGCGGGATTGATCATTGGTCTGGCTGCCGTTATGGCTGCCGCGCTGTGCGGCTGCGGAAGTGACAGCTTCACTTTGGGCGGCAAAAAATTTGATTATTCCGTTGAAGAAATAAAACTGAGTGATACATCGATAAGCTCGTTAGCCGTGCTGAAAAAATGTGAGTCGCTTACGACAATTTCACTCAATAACTGCGATATCAAGAATATCAACGACCTGGGCGATATCGAAACACTGCGCAGAGTAACGCTCAATGATAATAAGATCAGCGACATTTCGCCGCTGAAAAATTTAACACAGCTCGATGTGCTGTCCGTGTCGGGTAATAATATTTCGGATATATCTGTAGTAAATAATATGAAGGAGCTTACATATTTGGATATCGGCAAGAATCCCGTTACGGATATATCTGCCGTATCTGATCTTAAGAAGCTAAAAACTTTTTATGCAGATGATACAGCGATAACGGACGTTCAGGCACTTGAGAATCTTACACATCTGGAAGAGCTGTATTTGTGCTACGCGCCGATAGTCGATATTTCGCCTATCAAGAATTTAAGAGGGCTGTACACGCTCGATCTGCACGGCGTAAATATTCGCAGCATTGAGTTTTTGTCTGGCTTTAACCTGATTGAAAATTTAGATATCGGTGAAAATCCCGAAATTACGGATATTTCGCCGCTGAGTGATTCGTCAAGACTCAAAACTCTTCACGCGGAAAACTGCGGCATTACGGATATTTCCGCGCTTAAAAATTCCGTACTTCTTGAAGAGCTTATATTGACGAATGACAGCATAAAGGATATTTCGCCGCTTTCGGGGCTTACCATGCTGAAAACTTTAAATATTGAAGGTAATTACGAGGTATCATATGATGACTGCGTAAAACTTGGCGAGGCACTGTCATCATGCGAAATAGCGTATTCTGTCGAAAAGGGTACTTCGGTTAAAAATAATACAGCTGACAATGCTGACAAAAAAAGCAAAGATAATACTAAAAGTGACAAATAATCAGAGGTAACAATACATGTCGGAACAAAAATCTGCATTTATAGCGATCGTAGGCAGACCGAATGTCGGGAAGTCATCGATTTTAAACAGGATATTGGGGCAAAAAGTAGCAATTGTGTCCTCAAAGCCTCAGACCACACGAAACAGGATAATCGGAGTACACACAAACGGCGACACACAGGTGGTGTTTATCGACACACCGGGGCTGCACAAGCCGCACAACAGCTTAGGAGAATACATGGTGCGGTCGGTGAATGAGTCCGTGGGCGGCGTTGACGCGTGTTTGCTGACGGCGGAATGCAACAAACTGCCGGGAGACACAGAAAAGCAGCTTATCGCGCGGTTCAAGGCGCAGAACATACCGGCGGTGCTTGCGCTGAACAAGATAGACAAGCTTTCCGACAAATCGGAGCTTATGGCAATAATGGCGGCGTATTCGCAGGAATACGACTTTGACGATATAGTGCCGGTATCGGCGCAGACGGGCAGCGGGATAAACGATCTGCTGAAAGCACTCGAAAAGCAGTCAAGCGAGGGCGTACACTTTTTTGACGATGACGCTCTGACCGACCAGCCCGACAGAGTGCTTGCAGCGGAAATTGTGCGCGAAAAGATACTTCGCCTGACGGATAAGGAGATTCCCCACGGCGCGGCGGTAGTAGTGGAGCGGTTCAAGCAGCGCGAGGAATCCGACGCCATTGACATTGACGCAACAATATTCTGCGAGAGAGAAAACCACAAAGGCATCATCATCGGAAAAGGCGGCGCGATGCTGAAAAAGATCGGCACATTCGCCCGTCAGGATATGGAGCGTTTCTTCGGCTGCAAGGTCAACCTCCGCCTCTGGGTAAAAGTAAAAGAAGGCTGGCGCGACAGAGAAGATATCCTCCGCGCCATGGGCTTCGACTCATCCAACTTTGCTTGATGCCTCCTACTTTGCTTGATGCCTCCTACTTTGCTTGATGCCTCC
>CADCOF010000241.1 GCA_902802975.1 uncultured Ruminococcus sp.
ACGCCGCTAAATATCAAAACCTATAATGAGTAAATGTCGAACGCGGCGAAGATTACCGTTAACAATATCGCCCGACGGAACAAGGCAGCGGCGGCACGCCGCTAAATATCAAAACCTATCAGGCTTGCTTTGTCGCCGGGTGACGGCTCACGCTTTCGGCTTTGCATGCCGATTGGCAAACGCGCCTGCGCTTTTTTTGTAAATGCGTCTCTCAGCTCCGTCAGTTCCTCCACACTCAGCAGAGATGTCATTTTTTCAAGCAGTTCGCTTCTGATTCCCGCCTGCGCGCTTATTCCCGCTTTGACTGTCTCCGCCTGCAGCGCAGCTTTGTAACGCATGCCTTCCTCGGCTTCTTTGCGCAGTTCGCTTATGTATTCACTGAACGGCTCTGTTTCGCCGAAACTCTTCTTTACGCTTGACTTCGTGACGCCTGCGTTTCTCTGTGACGGAACCGCCGTAAAGGACCATTCGTATGCGTCAGTAGGATCACTCAATACACAGCAGCAAATTTTCCCGCCGTAATGCCTGCCCTTGACGTGGCTGCACTCCGAAAGGCGCATATCCTTGCCGCAGATCGAGCAGGTGCATTTCGACACCGCGCAGCCAACACTAACTTCCTTCATGATGCCGCTGTCAAGCATGTCAATCATGTCTTTTGTAGCGTCGCAGATCGGCACATAAGCCTTCCCCACAAGCCGCCTGTACTGCGTGCGGTAGGCAGTTTTTCGCCCCGGCACGTCCTCGCAGCTGCAGCTGTAAATTCTCGCCACTTGGTTTTTTGCCGACGGCTCGTGATCATACACCGCAGACACGCCCACAAACAGTTCTTTCAGCTTGTCAAGCGCGGCGTCGTCAAAATGCTCGATATCTCTGTCAATGTCATTGTCGCAAAGCACCACGGAGAATGTGTATACCTCGTCTTCGTTAAGCTGCCTTCTCGAATACTTGTTAATAAGCTCCATATCGTTATTCATCGATAAATTCCTCCTCATTTTCATATTTTTCATCAAGCTGACGGCTCTGAGCGCGGTACAGCTCCGCTTTAGCCAGTTCTACTTCGTCCTGAAGATTTATGCAGTCCCATTTTATTACGAACCGCTCGTCACTGCCTCGCAGTTGCTGCCAAACCTTAACTATCTGCCGGAGTACACCGTTGAGTATCATTCTGTAATGCTCCAGTTCGCTGGTCAGAATATCCGCCTGCTGACTGCTCATTCTTTCAGTTGTACTCCACGTAAGACCCAGCAAAAACGGCGGCACGCTTAACTTTGCCACGATCTGCTCCAGCATCTGCCGCACGGGCACTTCGCTGTCAAGCACCTGATTGTCCGCGCCGATAACCTGTATCGACACATCGCCCACAGAAACGAAATCGCTGACTTCGCCGCTGTCGCGCATCGCGCTGCTCCACGCCTCGGCGATTTGCTGGGCGCGGTCGCGGTTCAAAGCCCGGTCGCTGTCCGACGACGGCTTATAATTCACCGAAAACCGAACATTCCCCACTCGCTCCCAGTTCACACCGATGGTGTTGTAAATCTTCATAAGTATGTCGCTGACAAATTCAAGCCCGCGCAAAATCGACACGCCCATAACCTGCCCCGGCTCGGGATTGAGCGCAGACACAACAAAAAGCTCCTGATATGGGAACGCCTGCCCGCTGTAAAAACTATCCGCAGGAAAAACAAGCGTGTCGATCTTGTTCTCCGCAAAGTCCAATCGCACGTCCTCAAGCGGCACATTCACTAACGAATATATATCGCTCCCGCAGAGAACGATCTCTCCGACGGCGGTTCCGTATGTAATCAGCTGCCCAAGATACGACGACAAAAAGTCATGTATCCCGCCCCTGCCCGGCGAACAACTCAGATCATTCAGAAAATCACCGAATGCAAGCGTGGTTTCTTCATTTTCGAAAGACACCGAAAACGTGCCGACAAGACGAATTATCTTATCAATAGCCGCGTCGATGATGGGGATAGAATTTCTAAGCGTCCGATAAAGCCGCAGCTCCGACAACGAAACCGCCGCCGGCTCCGTGCCGAACAGCCTTGAACTTTGCCGGACAGCCTGCGCAGCCACAGGAACAGGCAGCTGCAAATCCGGCTTTTTTCGCCGCGACAATTGCTTGATTCGATCAAATAAACTCATTTTTAATCATCACCTTTTTTATTAATGTGCTATGTTCAATGTGCAATAGGTGAAAGTCGAGACTTGCCACAACGATAATAGTTCATTTGAGTGTGAAAATTTGTGATCGAGAGTGATGAACTCAGATCGAGCATTCATTGCACATTGCACATTGCTAATTGAATTACATATCACCTTTTTCTCTTAACCGCTGTAACAAAAAGCGTCTCGCCTTCATTCATAATGTACGTCACAAAGTAACGAATATCGTCCATTGCGTGATCGTTTTCTTTCACCGGTGCATCTTTGCCTCCGCTTTCGTCCCAGTGATACAAAGAGAACTCGCGCTTTGCGTCCCGGCATGTCCGGCAAATTCTGATTTTCCCGTCACTGAGCGCGCATGACACCTGCCTGATACCGTCAATAACTCGGTTGTCCGCTCTCACAACGTCAAATTTGCTGTGCCGCTTGATCGTCTGTATAAAACTCGCCGCAGACGGGTCAACTATCACAAGCTCGACATTGTGACCTGCCGCAAGTTGTTCAAGACCTGCGTAATGCTCCTCGTCAGTTCGCTGACCGCCTTCTCTCAATGAACTGTAGTAATATTCGCCGACTCTGTACCACACGCCGCCGAATTCGCCCCACAAACCAAAGGAAGACGGATTGACCGTTCCGTAATCACACGAAATAATATACCGCGCAGCCTCACCCGACGGAACATCATAATACGCATCATCGTTATCCATAAACGGATAAACCGCGCCCGCCGCCGCACACCAACGCCCCTCGACAAACCGCTTGTAAAACGCGCCGCTGTACAAACTCCTGTATCGCTCCTTCACGCTCTCGGTCAGCGCGGGATTATCATCCATCGTGAAATGAAGATACAGCGCGTTTTTTTCGCTGCACTTCAAAATCCACTCGCGCCGGAACCAGTGGTCGGGGTGATCGGGGTTGCAGTTGAACCACATGCGCGCGCCCTCAACAGAACACCGCGCCAACGCCTGCTCCACAAACGACCGCGGCATAAGCGCAGCCTCATCGAGCAAAATTCCCGATAACGTCATGCCCTGTATCAAAGCCGCCGAACCTTCGTCTTTACCGCCGAAATAATAAAACCTGTTGATATGCCCGCCTTTGGATATATCGACGTAATTTTCAGACACGCGCTCTTTCACCGAAAAGCCAAGCTCCCTCATCAACCCAAGCAGCGGATTTATAATATTTCGCCTGACAGAACGTATTGTCTTCGAACATATCCCGAACGCTGCGCCGTTGAAACTGTAAAAACTCCACAAGACGAACGACAAGCTCATCACATACGTTTTCCCGCTTCGCACAGCCCCGTCACAAATTATCGCAGATCGTTCAAAGTCGCCGCTCTCCCTGTTCCACCATGACAGCACGCGCAGCTGCTTTTTTGAAAACGTTTCAGGAATCACCGCCGCTCCCTCCCTTCAGACTGTCGGCACACGCGCTTATCGCATCATAAAACGACGACGCCGCGTCCTCGTTATCCGGGAAAGCCGTCATCTGGTCGAGAGCTTTCAGCCTGTCGAAAAACTTAATCTCCATCGCGCCGTCCTTCGGCTTCTTCACCTCTGCGACGTTGAACAGATCGAGCGAACCCACGTCACACACGTCATCGCTCCCGCTCATGATAAGCCGAAACGCATCCGATGTGCTTCCAAAAGCCAGCCTCTCATACCCGATAAGCACCCTCTTCCTGCACGAAAACCTGCTTTCGCACTCCAAACAAGCCTCATCACATCTGCTCGGATCCTTCTTTTTATACTTTTTTCTCATATCAAAACCCCCTCAATTCAATTTGCACATTTTAAAAAAAAACCCCTTTCACTTATACCCCCAAAACGGCAAAAAGTTGCATATGAATACGCAACTTTTTAAAACGAATTTTAAAGATTACAAAACTGTAATTATTTAAACGATTATGCCCCGCCATTTTTCGCTTTACGGACATGATATAATATACGCAAATCAAATTCAGGAGTGATAATTTTGAGTATATTGAAAAAACTTGCGCCGGCGTTTATGGTTCTTTTGGTATTTGTGTCTTCTCTTATGACGGCATGTATAATGACATTTCAGAAAAGTGATATTCCGTCCGAAGATGTGCTTCCGGTAATTGCAACGGCTGATACTGCCGAAGATACACAGCGGCACGTTTTTCACAGCGGTGCGCTTAAAGGCGTGTGGATACCGTATTTTGCAGTTTCCGACGGTGAACCGCTCGGAGAATATGAGTTTATGCGCAGATATGATGAACTACTCGACACTGTCGCCGCCAATGGCATAAACGCGGTTTTTGTCCACGTCAGAGCGCACTGCGACGCGGCATATATGTCCGAAATATTTCCCCCTATGGATATTTACAAAATGCACGAAACAATCCGCGAGTACGACCCGCTTAAATATATGGTCGAGGCGGCTCACAACAGAGGCATAGAATTTCACGCATGGATAAATCCATACAGAATAGACACGCTCGATGAGGCAAAAAATAATATCGCTGTTACCCAATATTTAAGCAGCAGCGATATTATTGAATATGACGGCATGGCGTACATCGACCCCGAAAGCGAACGCGGCAGAAAACTAATTACAGAAGGCGCGGCGGAGATTGCGCGAAATTACGACGTTGACGGAATTCACATGGACGATTATTTTTATCCGTATGTCGAAGATGACGCGGAAAACACCGAGGACTGCGGCGAATCGCTTACTCTCAGGCAATGGCGATGCGAAAACGTGAACCGCCTTGTTAAAGAACTATACGACACAGTAAAATCTATAGACAGTGAAATGCTTTTCGGCGTGTCACCGCAGGGAAATTACGAAAACGATCTGGAAATAGGCGCAGACGTTTGCGCGTGGTGCGAAGGCGGTTATGTTGACTATATTGCGCCTCAAATATATTTCAATTCGGAAAATCCCGTGTGCCCGTTCGAGGAAACCGCAAATTTTTGGTGCGATATGGCACACACCACGGGCGTAAAAATATATCCCGGTCTTGCGCTGTACAAAGTCGGAACAGACGCCGACGGCGGCACATGGTATTCCGACGGCATAATCGAATCACAGGAGAAATACCTTCAAAACAAATCCGACGGCGTAATCCTCTATTCGGTGGAAGAACTTTATTGAGTGTTGAGATGCTTTGCCAATTCAATTCTCAATTCGCAATGCGCAATTCGCAATTATTTGTGAAAACCGATGGTTTATCACAACGACAATAGTTTGTGCAGTGTGAAAAATTGTGGTCGAGAGTGATAGACTCAG
>CADCOF010000242.1 GCA_902802975.1 uncultured Ruminococcus sp.
GCACCGAAAAAACTATCTGTGCGGAGTTATCCTTCGTTTACGATAAACTCGGACGGAATCTGCCCGCGGGCGCATGCCCGCCGCCCGGTGCCCATGCGGGCACACGCAGTTCGCACACGAACTCTCTAGATAAACAATAAATAAGACCTGCGTCATACACTATGTTTGGCGCGGGTTTTGATTTTGCGTCACAAGTAAATTATGAGCGCGAATTGGGAGCGGCGGCACGCCGCACGCAAAAAAATTTTTTTTGTAATTAAAAACTGTTGACATTATGACCAAAATTGGATATTATAATAGTAACGGAATTTTTACGGAGGTGTAATATATGAAAGAAGAAAAAAATGGAACTTTGGGGATCATCATTGCAATAGTGACATTTGCAGCTGCAGTGTCGGCTGCTGTTACCGCTTTTCTTGTTGTAAATGAAAAGAAAAAGAGAGACGAGGAAGAGCTTGAACGCTATCTCGATTGCTCCATTCAGTAACAGACAGGGCAGCTTGTTTTTCAGGCTGCTCTGTTTCTTTAAATGTTCACAAAAAAACATAGTGATTGACGTTTTCTTTTGTGCTTGATTAATGATTGGAGGCAATATGGAAGATATTATTGAGTCTATCTATTATTTTGATCACAGTGTTCTGCTTTATATTCAGGAACATCTGCGCTTTGATCTGATGACGCCGGTTATGCAAATTATTTCAAAAAGCGTAAATATTGGCGCATTGTGGATTTTCATCGGTTTGGTATTTTTGTGCTTTAAGCGTACTCGCATGGCAGGCGTGGTCATGATGTCTTCTCTTCTTATCGGATTATTAGTTAACAATGTGCTGATAAAAGGTACTGTCGATCGCACTCGCCCCTATGATACATATTCCGATCTGATAACGCTTATCCAAAAGCCAACCGATTCGTCGTTCGCATCCGGACATACAACCGCATCATTCGCCGCCGCAAGCGCGCTGGCACCGTTTTTGCAAAAGCCCGTAGCGGCCATAGTTGTGGCGTACGCCGCTTTGGTTGCGTATTCACGTCTATACCTGGGGGTTCATTATCCAACCGACGTTATATGCGGCTGTATGATAGGTATATCGGCAGGTTTGTTTGCGTATTATATCTACTCTCGTAAGTTCGATTTGAAAAAATATAAACTCTACAAAGTTGAAAATGAAGAAATATGATTTCAGTAATCAAATCTAAATGTTTGGCATTACTTAATAATGCCGAAATTATTCTTTTGTGTTTATATATTTTTATACATATCGAAAAATAAAATAAGAATAATTACTGTTTTACTCTTGATTTATATGAGAAATTGTGGTAGAATAATACTCAACGGATGACCTGTTTTGAATAGGTCGGTTTACGAATCTTGAATGGAGGATTTTATCATGGTTGTAAATGTAAGCGGCGGTACTATTTCTGAAGAAGAGAAGCAGGCATATATGAAATATGTTATCAGTAAACATTCTGATCAGAAAATAACCGGTCTTGATATCAATTTGGACGGTGATTATGTTGATCTGAAATATTATTATGAACCAAAAGATTTTGAGCGTATCAGAAGAATCACAGGCTACCTTGTAGGTACTCTCGATCATTGGAATAACGGCAAGAGAGCAGAGGAACGCGACAGAGTAAAGCACGATGTTTCGGTTTCCGTTATGGAGCAAATTTAGTTCTTGTTTTTGATAGGGAAGGCACTGCTGAAAATGCGGTGCCTTTTTTTGATATGTAAATTATGAAACAATTGCTGTCAGACGTAATATTATATAATAGGAGTTATGGAGTGAAGATCAACAATTTTTAAGCGGCGGGAAATAATTTTTGATTAATTTGAAAAAAGCTATTGACATATACCGGTTTTAATGCTATTATGAATTTAATGCAATTATGATAGAGGTGCAGATGCTAAGAGTACCGCTGTAAAAAGGCTTCGCAGGCTATGTGCAGCGCGAAAGGCGTATCTGCCGAAAGGTAAGTCAGGCGTAAGCTTACCTTGGTAATGCGGACAATATCCGTAGTACTGTCGCCGGTCAGACTGTGCGGAGAGCTATCTTAATTATGAGAAACACTCCTTATGTTTTCGTGTTTTGATTGATTTGGATAGCCGATGTATATCGGCTTTTTTTGTTGCAGTAATTTATTATAAGGAGAGTTTATTTATGGCAAAGAATACTATTTTTACGGGAGCAGCTACAGCCTTGATTACACCGCTCAACGAGAAGGGCATTGATTTTGAGAATTTCGGAAGATTGATCGATTGGCAGATAGAGCAGGGCATAGACGCGCTTGTTATCTGCGGCACAACGGGCGAGGCGTCCACATTGACAGACGCAGAGCATAAGGCCGCTATTAAGTTCGCTGTTGAGAGAATTGCGGGAAGAGTACCGATGATCGCAGGAACAGGCGGAAACGACACGGCATACGCTATTGAGCTTACAAAGTACGCGTGTGAAGTCGGCGCGGACGCGTGTCTTGTTGTAACTCCGTACTACAACAAGGCGACACAGAACGGTCTTGTAAAGATGTTTACGGCAATTGCCGATGCATCAACAAAGCCGCTTATCCTCTATAACATTCCCGGAAGAACGGGCGTAAATATTGGAGTCGAGGCGTTCAAGAAGCTAATGACTCACCCGAATATCGCGGCTGTAAAGGAAGCAAGCGGCAATCTTTCGCAGTGCATTAGCGAGATTTACGCGTGCGGCGAATATCTCGATTTTTACAGCGGCAACGATGATCAGACTCTCCCGATTCTTTCAATCGGCGGCGTGGGCGTAATTTCCGTTTTGTCAAACCTTCTTCCTAAGGAAACAAGCGAGATGGTACACAAGTACCTTAATGGCGATCTTGCCGCTGCAACCAAGATGCAGGTTGAATATTTGCCGCTTATCAATGCGCTGTTCTCGGAAGTAAACCCGATTCCCGCAAAGGCAGCAATGGCAAAGCTCGGTTTCTGTGAGAACTACCTGAGAATGCCGCTTACTCCTATGGAAGAGGCACACGCTGAGGTTCTTTACAGCGAAATGAGAAAAGCAGGATTAAATATTTGAGTGTGGAGTTTGGAGAGTTGAGAGTGGAGTTGTGTTTAGCTTATAGTTTATCTCTCTACCATTCTTTTATAGTATAGTGGATACATGATTAGTCGTTATTCTTCCCAAAAACCATACTCCTCACTAATCACTAGTTACTAGCCACTAGCGCCCAATGCCACTCGATGTGAAAATAATAGGAAGTGATTACAATGATATGTGATAATTTGTCGGTCAATGAAAACGGACATTTAGTGTTTGCAGGGAAAGATACCGTTGAAATGGCAAAGAAATACGGGACTCCGCTTATGCTTTTGGACGAGGGAAAGATACGTGAAAAATGCTCGATATACCGCAGGGCTATGCAGGAGTATTTCACACCGGATTCGATGCCGCTGTTTGCCAGCAAAGCATTGAGCTTTAAATATATATATAAAATTGCCGCAAGCGAAAACATCGGTATCGACTGCGTTTCCGGCGGTGAGATTTATACCGCATTCAAGGCTGGCTTTCCGCTGGAGCGCGCTTATTTCCACGGCAACAGTAAGACCGATGAGGAAATCAGGTTCGCTATTGAACACGGCGTGGGTCACTTCGTGTGTGACAGCGTGGAAGAGGTTACTGCTGTAAACGAAATAGCGCAGACGCTTGGCAAAACGCAAAGGATACTTCTGCGCATCACTCCCGGTATTGATCCTCACACGCATAAGAAAATATCAACGGGCAGCGTTGATTCAAAGTTTGGTGTGGCTATCGAAACAAATCAGGCGTATGAGCTTGTTGAGGGCGTTCTGAAACTCGGCAGCATTGAACTGACAGGTTTTCATTGTCATATCGGTTCGCAGATTTTCGAATATGAGCCTTTCTGTGACGCCGCAAAGATCATGATCAAATTCATCGCTGATGTTAAGCGTATGTATGGCTATGAGGCGCAGCAGCTTAATCTCGGCGGCGGTATGGCCGTTCGCTACACCGAAGATGACCCCGAAATAGATTATGCCGCCAACATCAAGGGCATTGCCGACATCGTGAAGGAATTGTGTGC
Organism: uncultured Ruminococcus sp.; assembly: GCA_902802975.1. Classification (GTDB taxonomy): domain Bacteria; phylum Bacillota; class Clostridia; order Oscillospirales; family Acutalibacteraceae; genus RUG592. The sequence continues at coordinate 4,078 of CADCOF010000242.1, forward strand.
AGAAAACGATGTGAAAATGCCGCAGATCCTCATGGAGCCGGGCAGAAGTATTGTTGCAGACGCGGGTCTTACTCTTTATACAGCCGGATATCTGAAAGAGATCACAGGCGTTAAAAACTACATATCCATAGACGGCGGTATGACGGATAATCCTAGATTTACGCTTTATCAGTCGCCGTATACGGTCGTTGTTGCCAACAGAATGAATGAAGCGTGCGACTACAAGTGTACTGTTGCCGGTCGCTGCTGTGAGAGCGGCGATATCATTCAGGAAGACGTGATGATGCCCAAGCCCCGCCGTCATGATATTATCGCAGTTATGACTACAGGCGCATATAATTATGCTATGGCAAGTCATTACAATAAAGTTCCGAAGCCCGAAGTGGTTATGATTAATGGTGATGATGATTTCACGGTTATCAGACGTGAGACTTATGAATCAATGATCTCAAACGAGATCTGAATAAAATATTAGATTATATATGTTGCTTAATTTCGCTTGTCGTTTTTTGAGCAGCATATATTTTTATTGAGTCATTTATTATGGAACAATGGGATGCTTACAACAAAGACCTTGAATTGATAGACGGCATCGTATTATCAAGAGGAGAACAGATACCGGACGGTCTTTTTCACCTTGTGTGTGATATTATTGTGCAGCACACCGATGGAGATTATCTTATAATGCAGCGTGATCCTAAAAAGCATTACGGTTCTATGTGGGAGGCAACGGCGGGAGGTTCCGCTTTGCGAGGTGAGTCTCCGATACAATGCGCTGTTCGGGAATTGTATGAAGAGACCGGTATTATGTCGGACTCACTGACAGAAGTGGGGAAAGTAGCTGACGAACAATGTCATTCGATATATGTGGAATATCTCTGTATTACCGATCATGATAAAATGTCGGTAAAGCTTCAAATAGGCGAAACGTCGGATTTTCGATGGGTGGACAAGAATACGCTGTTAAGTATGAAAAATGATGAGCTTATTACGGAGCGTACGCAGATGTTTATAGATGAGTTGAAGTGGGATCGAAATGGTATATGCAATTGAATTGTTCTTTAACAAAGAGCTTGAAGACGAGATAATGACGCTTGCAAAAAAGATCGCGGATAAAGGGTTGAGTACAAAATATCTTGAATGGGAAACAAGACCCCATGTTACGCTTGCATGCTTTAATGATATTGATGAAAACGACTGTAAAAAGCGGCTGCGGGAATTTGCAGACAGTCACAACTCCGTTAAGGTGAATTTTGATTCTGTGGGAATGTTTACCGATACACGGGTGATATTTTTGCCTCCGACAATGACGCAAAGTATGTACCTTTTGCATGAGGAACTTCACAGATCAATGTCTGGTTTTGATACGCGGGGTTATGAGTGGTATCTTCCGGGAGGCTGGGTGCCGCATTGTGCAATTGCGCTGATGTCCGGTGATGAACAAGAATTGTTTTTCAAGGCAAGTGAGCTTGTTTTGCGTGAATTCAAAAAGAGTGAAGGCTTTTTTTCATCTGTTGGTCTTGTAAAAATATCGTTCCCCGTTGAGGAACTTGAATGTGAAGAGCTTGCAAGTACGTATCTCTGAATTTGGAGAGAGAATTATGTCTGTAAAATATAATTTGTTGAAAGAACTTGAAAAAACGGACGCCTTTATTTCCGGCGAAGAAATAGCTGCACAGTTAGGCGTATCGAGAGCGGCAGTGTGGAAAGCTATACGTCAGCTCAAAGACGAAGGGTTCAAGATCGAATCGGTCACCGGCCGAGGATACCGCCTCGTGTCGCCCGCCGATACACTAAATGCTGATGAGATAAAACGACATTTGAATAAAGCGGCCTCCAAGTTGGAAATAGTTGTACTTGAGTCTGTTGATTCCACAAACAACGAGGCCAAGCGTATGCTTGCAGGCGGATTTGACGGTCAGGCACTGATAATATCAAACGAACAGACCGGCGGGCGCGGGCGTTTGGGGAGATCATTTTACTCACCGAAAAATACCGGTATATATATGTCATTCCTGCTAAAGTCTGATCTAAAGCTTGTAAACGCTGTTTCTGTTACGACAGCGGCATCAGTTGCTGTTGTTAAGGCAATAGAAAAGGTAACGGGTATCAAGGCTCAAATAAAGTGGGTCAATGATGTATACATCGGCGAAAAAAAGGTTTGCGGCATTTTGACCGAAGCCATCAGCGATTTTGAAACAGCTACTGCAAGAAATATTATTATAGGAATAGGAATAAATATCACGACCGAGAATTTTCCTGAAGAAATAACAAAATCTGCGGCAAGTCTTAATTTTCATGTGCCTGTAAGAAATGAAATTATCGCAGCTGCCGCAAATGAAATGATCGCCCTTGCCGATAATCTGAATGATCATTCGGCTTTTATTGATTTTTACAGACGCCGCTCTCTTGTTATCGGAAAAGAGATAGATTATTATATTAATGGTATTAAAGACTGCGGCACGGCGATAGATATTGATGACAATGGGGGATTGGTCGTGCAAAAAATAAGCGGTGAGCTGATCACTCTTTCCAGCGGAGAAGTGACTGTCAGGCTGCACAACACTGATTAAAGTTAGAAAATATTCTACCTGAGCGGTTGGAATAAACGAACTCTAAAGAAACATTGATATTCAAAAGTCGGATAGAGCAAGGGGTCCGGGGTGCGGTCTGCCAGTGGCAGACGTTGCCGTCGGAACTTGCCCGTCGCCGCATGGCGACTTCGGTTGGTTGAGGGAAGAATAAATGTTGAACGCGGCGAAGACTGCCGTTAACGAAAAAGCCCGCCGGAACTGCCTGCCGCACGCGAAAACTCTCACGGGTTCGAGTCTTTATAGAAAATGAGTAAAACAAAAAGAGCCGTAAACCAAAGTTACGACTCTTCTCTGGCGCGCCAAAAGGGACTCGAACCTCTGACCTACTGCTTAGAAGGCAATAGCAATATGGGATGTCCCTAACGCGAATAATCAAGATATGATTTAATGATTCAAAAGACAGCTTATAATAAGCTGTTATAAAATGCATTTACCATTTCTTCTGAATTATAACATATTTTGTGGATAAATGCAATAGTCAGAATAAAAAATTTTTAACGCAATAACAAATCATAAAATCCCCATCATTTTCATAGCAGAGAAATTAGCTATGAAAATGATGGGGATTTTTCTTTTTTTACCCAATTCTATGTATATCTTCTTTCAAATTCCTTATTAAAATATCAATAAAAGCATCATTGAGAGAAGAAACATATAACGTCTGTCACAATGACGAGATTTTCGACATTGTTCGATTTGTTTTCTACATAGCGAGGGAAATTATCGAGCATCAGTTTGGAACTATAAAATGGGTCTGGGGATTCGACCGATACTACACAAAGGGCATTGAATTTGCACAAGC
>CADCOF010000243.1 GCA_902802975.1 uncultured Ruminococcus sp.
CTTACAGCTTTGCATGATCAATTCAGGATATTAATTGACGCCATTACGGAATCAAATGGCTATTTTGATGACGTCTATGAAATGCACCATGATATGAATAAATCAATAGTTCCGGATCCGCGTTTTCCGAAAGAACAATACTCCGATATAGTTAAAGCCTAAGGTGAGCATTTAGAATAACAGGTGGTGATATTGTGGACAGTATATATGAACGAGACGAGAATAAACCACACAGTATAGCAATATGCACACCTATGGAATACCATACAAGAGTTTTAATTTCACAGATAGTGTATTGGGCAAAATTTAATCTTAACAATTTGAGCAGAAATGGCGTGGCTGTTGAAATCAGTATGAAAGACGTAGGTGATGAATTTATTGCCGACGAGAACGTGCGTACAAAGAAAATAATCGACTCAATTCAAACAATGTCGCAGTATAATCCAATGGAAGCGTTGAAACAGTCAAAGTCAGCACCGCTTGAAGCGGTATTGCTCCTTATTGCCAATGATATGTATTGTGGAAGAGTGTGCTTTCATGATTATGGCGCGGATAATGGAAAATCAAGTGATGCTGCAATAATAATAGTGGAATCTACCGATAGTTATGATTTTATTTTGAGAGTTTTAGAAGATGATAGTGAAAAAAAATTGCCGATCGTTTTTGCCTTGAGGAACAAACAAGTGTACGCGAACAGTGATGGAGCCGAAAAAAAATTGTTTGAGTACTTTCCTAACCTAAAGGATAAGCTTAAAGGCAGAGAATACTTAACAGTTTGGTACAATCCGTTAGGGTTTGATGAAAGCGGTAAAGAACGTAACGTAAAAGATCCGAGTCCTTTTGGTATTGAAGAGGTTTTTTGGAAGTCGGTTGAATTTGCTTCTTCCAGTCGTGTTAAAAAGGACTCAGCCTCATTGGAAAGATGTCAAAAGATTATTGAACTCAGAAATGGAAGGCGTCAGCAGTCTTCAATTCGCAGACAACTTTCATTGGTTAGGGCTAGAAAAGAATATTCCGGTTGTGCGGTGAGATTGTATTCTTCCGAAAATCTTTATGCTCTTTGTAAAGGTACGATTTCAAATGCAAAACCTGCTGACACTCAAGAGTGAGAGGGTATAATTGCTGAGGAGTTTGGTTTATGAAAACAGATTTGTTTATTTATGCAAAAGATTCACACGGCTGGACAACATTTGTATCGCCGGATTACATAGAGGATACGCAGATACTTTATTTAGCACCGTTGACTGAAATGCCAAGTGACCCAACAGTTGAAGTAAATGTTAATTCGGTTGCTAATTCGATTGTTAATTCTTTGGACTCAGATAGTGACATTGATGTTAGAGTGTTAAGTGATCAACTTTGGAAGGACACATTTATTTTTATTTGCAGTCAGGAATATAATTTATGCACATTGCTTAGGTGGGCTAGAATCTCTGAAGAAAAGAAAGATGAAGCCGAAAGTTACGGAATTATGATGCGTGATGCTGAAAATCGACCAAACTGGACGCTTGAGGGAGTGTGCAGCGATTATTCTTCAAAAGATGAGTTTATGATGTACATTCCGTCGCTTATTTTGTGGATGAAAAGACAACCTGACACTTTATTTTTTGAATATGTAGTTCAAAAGTGTATCGGTAGTCAAGTTGAGCTGCCGGAAGAATTATTATTTAATCCTTTTGATCCAAGCAGATCCGGTAAACCATCGGTTGTCTCCAACGATGACACATGTTGGTACTCCCTTGTGAATGAAATTCATTATTCTTCACATATTTTTAGTTTTTTGTATGGACCACTTGTTAATGTGTATAGCGATTACAATAAGTATATCGGAGATGTTTATCCGGTAGATTGTAAATTTTATGATGGAATGAAAATAAAAAGAGACTATTCAAGTCCGTGGAAAAAAGTAGATATAATAAAAACAAAGCAGCCCTCTAAAGAGCGTCATTTCTATAGAATGGATTTTAGGATAAGTAATCTTTTGGAATCTAACATGGGGATAAAAGCCAAAACGGAGCTTAACGAAATCGGAAATACTAGCGGAAGTGAGCTTAGGTACGAAACAAAACCTATAAAATTAGCAGATGATCCTGATGATATTGATAGGGATGAGGTCGATCTGATAGAGTTGGAATTCCAGGCAGAAAGAGTTCGTTCCTGGGCAAAGGAAAACAAATGGAAGGTTTCCGATGAAGAAGAAACTGATTACAGAATAAGATATTATTTTGAAGTGGAGGAGTGATTAATATGGATAATAGTATGTTTGCTATACCTATATATTCTTTTTCTTATGATTATAGAAAAGAATACCTAACTCAAAATAATATATCTGTTATTCGGAGTATCAGTGAATACGGTCGAGAGATTCTTAAATACTTTTATAGTTGTTTTGATGCAAATATGAAGTATGCTAAATCACTGAAGATTAATAATAGTTTGCAGCTTGACGGAAGTGTATTTGTTGTTAATATTCCCGATGGTACTGTGATACTGCATGTTACTGTTATTGAAAAATATAATATTGTACTTTCGGGGTTGCTTCTCAAAGATGGTTATCCGCGCAGAGCAGCATGGCAGCTTGCACGCTGGCAGTTAATTGTGTTGGCTGCTGCCAAAGCGTTAGCTCCGGGATTTTATGAATTGACATTGGATAAAATTAACGAAATGGTAGGTACTATAGAGTTTGATCCGAATTATGAGGATAAATTATTTGCGTTCTGTGAAAAACTTGGCACGGAGGATTTACCTGTTAATTATGCCATGACTAATTTCCCAGCAGAAAAGCTTACACTTGATTTTGGAAATAATATAGAAAGGTCTTATTCTACTAGTGCGGAATCTGAACCAAGAAGTTTGCCTATTGATGCTAATGCCAGAAATCTTCTTCCGGGTCATGGTACATGGCTTAGTAAATACAGAGAAAAATTCAAACTGGAAGTTTTTAAGCTCGTTTATATATCAAAGAAAGAATATATAAGGGATAAAGAAGAAGAACTAAAGCTGTATGATAAAGAAAAAAGACGTGATACCATCAGTGAATTGAAAGACGAGTTTGCTGACGGACCCGATTATTTATGGGTTGTTAGAGTAGGCTTTTCAACATATGAAGGTATTTATTCTGAACACCTTCCCGATGATCTGCAAATGAAAGTAAATGAGGGGCGTATTGAGGCAGACGTTTTGCTTAATTTTTCTTGGAATGCAGAAAAACATGCACTAAAACATTTTAAGAAGTGCGATAAGATTATTAAGGATAAGGAACTTGCAAAACAGGAGAAGAGAGAACATAGAAAAATTAAAAAGCCGAAAGATATGATTGGTCAAGAGATGGATACAGAGCAGGACAAATCAAGTTCTGCTATACCGCAGAGAACCATTAGCAGAAAGACAGACACCGATTCTCCAATAGGTGGTTTTGTTTCAAAATTATTTGGTAAAAACAATAAAGATTAAATGTGATTTCGGATGGGTGATATATTATGAAGAGATCGAGAAGTATTTTTATAGTGTCTATCGTGATGAGCATTTTGTCGTTGTGTTTGTCGGGCTGCACAGATTCAGGTACAGGTTCAGGCGGAGATATAGTATTTTCGGCAGCTGAGGGTTATGATAAAATTGATTGGGATTTGTCGAATGAATCTGAGGCAGTTCGTCATGACATGGTGGACGATATAATATTTGATGATTCTGATACAGATTATTATGATGAAACCTCTTTGGATTTGAGTTCGTATGATGATACTTCAGACACAGTTTCATCATACGTGAGTGTTTCATCAAGTAGTACTGATTACAATGATAAGAGCAGCAGTTCTGCCGACTCATCTTCAAAAAGTTCACAAAATCCAACCAATCAGTACTCATTTGATCAATCGGCAACCACAATGAGAGAAAGGCTTTCCGGTACTGATGCTGAGATTTATGATGCGTTGGTAAAAGCATTCAGTAATTATGAATTGAAAATTGTACTTGATGGCAAAGTTGAGTCCGATAAGCTTGACTACATATACAGGTGTATATCTGACGATCACCCGGAGTTCTTTTGGGTTCCGTATGGTTATCGCGGCGGTTACTATATGGTACAAACCGAAAACAATACGTTGGTGCAGTATGATTCATTGGGGGATATGAGTAAAGAAGATATTCCAAAATACAAAGAAAAATTTGACAAGTGCGTTGACGAGATAATGGAAACCGTACCGGATGATGTTTCTGATTATGAGAAAATTCTTTATATTCATGATTATCTTGTAAAGAACTGCGAGTATAACAATGATTCGGAAACAGGCTATAGTGCATATGGCTGTATTGTTGAGAAAAAAGCGGTTTGCAGTGGTTATACACCTGCATTTCAGTTGTTGCTTCACAAAATAGGTATAGAATGCGGTAATGTTATTGGTTTTGCAACCAGGAACGCAGAGGCACACACATGGAATTATGTTAAGTACGGCGGCGATTATTATTGGACGGACGTTACATGGGATGATCCGGTGTTTGATAGCGGAAGTTATGAAGGAACAGCTGATATTTCTCATTCCTATTTCTTCATTACTACCGAGCAGCTTGAGAGAACACACGCAATTAGTACAAAGGAAAGTCCGTTTATTCCTGATTGCTCATCTACTAAATATTCTTATATGAAGATGACAGGAAACTATTTGGAAAAATATAGTTTTGATGAGTTCAATAAATTGGCTGATAATAGCGATGGACATGTATGTGTTCAATTTGCTGATCGTCAGGGATACGTAGATGCAGTTCAGGATCTCTTCTTTGATAAAAACGCAATGGAAACGGATTATTTTTATTCAAACGACTGCTCAGGTATGAGTTATTTGTTGGATCAGGAGATGCAAATCATCGAGGTGTATTACGAATAGTATATACTTTCGATTATTAATATTCATTACATAACGGAGTGAAATTTCATGAAAAAGTCAACAGTTTTCAGTAAAGTGCTTGCCGTTGTTCTGACAATTTCTATGGCAACTGTTTTAACCGGATGTCCACCGCCGAATGTGTATCCTATAGAGGATTTGCCTCAGGAATTTATGACAGGAACCGAAAATGGCGATATTAAAATAATAGACACGTCTGAATCATCTAATATGAATCCCGATTTTGATAACGCCAATGAGATTTTAAGTAAATATAGTTTCAATATTTATTACGACAACTCTTCGGGCTGTTTTATGTCATATTCTAATATGGATGCTAATAATGAGATGAAGAGCGTTTTCCAGAAAACAATGCGCTCATTCAGAAGTACAGTAGAATGTGGTAAGACATATAAATCTTTCATTACCCAGGGCGATGAAAAAGCAAAACGTTTGGTTTGGAAGCCGATGCCCGGCAGTGGAAATATTTTTGAGGATTATGTCAATGAAACAACATATACTCCCAACTGGCCTGCTTATGATTATGCTGCGGACAAATCGCCTTTGATAATGTGGCTCGATGAAATTGAAGCTAATGCTGCCAAAGGTGAGGAAGCAAATAATGTAATTAATGTATACATGAGTGATTTGAACGAAAACAATGGTGCCCTTGCAAAAGCAGGTTCCAGAGTGAGAAACATTATAACGTCGTCAGGCGTCAATAATGATTTCTTGATCGTGTCTTATGTACTGCCTTATACAGGTTCTATTTCCGGTTACTCCATAGATAAAGACGGAAATAGTGAAGACAGAGATGTTACCTATACCGTGAAAGATATGCAGGACAGATATTACTATGCTCTTGCATTTGGTCCTCACGATGCTCTTGAGATGTTTGATCATAAGCTTAAAGAAGGACTTAGTTCGCTTGAATCGACATTTAATAGAAGCTTGAATCTTCAGTCGTATTTATACAGAAATGTATTTTACAGCATAGATGAAACAAAAACTCTTGATAAAAATGACCAGCCAATCACAGATCCGGGTATTGTAAACAATACGCTTGCAGATTATGTTTTGTACAATGAAGAGGGAAATGCAGTGGATTCTTCTGTTAAAGATGTTCCCGGAAAAGGTGGTGCCGGTAAACAACAGCCCAAACCCGATGAAAAGAAAGAGGCTCCGGCAGA
>CADCOF010000244.1 GCA_902802975.1 uncultured Ruminococcus sp.
AAACTATTTTCAAAACTATTTTCATAGGGCATATCAGTAGTCCCTCGCAGTAAATCTCATATGCTCGCCCGACCAATGCAGCGGCACGGTGCCCATCTCGCCATGACGGTTTTTCGCCACTATGCACTCGCCCGAGTCTTTATCCTCATCATCGTCATCATTTGTATCTCCGTCGCTGTAGTAGCCTTTTCGGTACAGAAAAAGCACAATATCTGCGTCCTGCTCGATAGAACCTGAATCTCTCATATCCGAAAGCTGCGGACGATGATCCGCGCGCTTCTCGCTTTCACGCGACAACTGAGAAAGAGTTATCACAGGAACGTTAAGCTCCTTTGCAAGTATTTTCAGATTTCGAGTAATATCCGAAACTTCCTGCACTCTGTTTTCGATACGTCTTCCACTCTGCAAAAGCTGCAAATAATCGATCACAACAAGCTCTACTCCCTTGAGCCGCCTGAGCTTCGCCTTCATTGCGGGAACCGTAATGCTCGGCGTGTCGTCAAGATACATCTGCGAATTTGATAATATATCGCCTGCCGGAATTAGCCTTGACCACTCGTCCTCCGTCATTTTTCCTGTTTTTATCTTTTGGCTTTCTATTGCGCCTAATGTTGAAAGAAGTCGTGACGCAAGCTGCTCCTTTGACATTTCCAGCGAAAAAAACGCAACTCGCTTGTGCTGCTTTATTGCAGCGTGGCTTGCAATATTGAGCGCAAAAGCCGTTTTACCCATACCGGGACGAGCCGCCAAAAGTATAAGATCAGTTTTATTCAGTCCCGTAATATAATTGTCAAGAGTCGATATTCCGGTTGATATCGGTTTCATCGACTCGCTTTCCGCAGAATTAAGCAAATCCAGTCTATCGTAGGTTTCTTGAATTACCGCGGAAATGTGTACAAGTCCCTGTACATTTTTCCCCTGTCGGATATCAAATATTCGCTGTTCGGCAGCGTCTATGATCAAGTCTGTTTTTTCATAACCTGACAACGCCTCGTCAATGGTTTTCCGCGATGCCGATATCAGCATACGTCTGTCATACGCTTCGCGAATTATCTGAGCATAATCAATGACGTTTTCGGCTTCAATCGCCGACTGAGTGATCTCGATCAGATACGTCTTTCCTGTGGACTCATCAAAATCAGGTTCCCTGCGCAGCGATTCGATAACATTTACATAATCAATATTTTCGTTTGCTGTATATTTATCGAGTAAAACGCGATAAATTAATTTGTTTAGCCCCATGTAGAAATACTCGGGCTTTGGCAGCAGTTCGACAATACCCGACATGTATTCGCTGTCAAGTATCACTGCTCCCAAAAGTGCCCTTTCCGCCTCGGGGCTGTACGGCAGCTTTATTGACGAAGTATCGCCGATGATATCATATTCTGCCATACTTTCCTCCGATTCTATTCACAAACCTGAACAAATATTTTTGCTGTAATACCATTATACAGCTTTACCTCGCTGTCATATGTACCATACTGTTTGATCTCTCCGGTAATGCTTATTTTTCTCTTATCGACTGTGATTCCGTAACGCTGCTTAATCTCGTTTGCGATCTCCTTTGCAGTGATCGAGCCGAACAGTTTGCCCTCTTTGCCGGCTTTCGCGTGAATAACAATTGTCTTGGATTCAAGTTTTTCTTTTGCCGCTTTGGCTTCTTTGATCTGCGTATCAATCTTGTACTGCTTCGAATCGGCTGCATTTTTCAGCTCATTCATTGCCTGCGCATTTGCCTCTTTTGCAAGCTTTCTTGGCATAAGGAAGTTTCTTGCGTAACCGTCACTAACGGTCACAAGCTCGCCTTTTTTGCCTGTTCCCTTTACGTCCTCCAACAATACCACTTTCATCTCATATGTTCCTCCTCTTGATTGTTGTTGTGCTGTCCAAAGCCTGCGCCGTCATTTCGTCTATGGCTTTTATCAGCTTTTGGCGCGCCTCTTCTGTCGAAATGTCGCCAAGATTTGCTCCAGCCATTGTCTGATGTCCGCCGCCGCCTATATGTTCCATGATCAGCTGCACATTAAGGTCGCCCAGCGATCTTGCCGAAACACATGTACAGCCAAGCGATCTGTAAATTACATATGACGCTTGAATATCTTTAATACTTAATAATTCATCTGCTGCTTGTGCTGCTGTTATTCTGACATTTGATTGTCTGTTTATCTCGTCGTCCGCAATAGCTATTGCGCTTGAACGATACGTTTTTGCTTCGGCAACAAGCCGTGAACGCATACGGTACGATACAATAGAATCGGCAAACAGACGCTTGACTTCGACAGTATCCGCACCCTTGCGCTTTAAAAACGCGGCCGCCTCAAACGTATTCACTCCCGTGCGAAGGACGAAATTCTTTGTATCGAGCATAATTCCAGCGAGAAGGGCCTCAGCCTCATAGCTGTTGAGCGAACTTTCGTTCATATACTGCACTAACTGCGTTACCATTTCAGACGCACTCGACGCAAACGGTTCATGGAAGAATACGCACGCGTTATCAATGTGATTCACCATCATTCTGTGATGATCTATGACAACAACTTTTTTACACATTTTGTACAGCTCCGGATCCTCAACAAATGTGGGCGAATGCGTATCGACAATAATTACCATTGTATTATTATCAACATGCTTTCTTGCCTCCGAAGGCTCAATAAACACACCCTTGTAGCCGTGTTCGGTAAGCCGTTTCAAAAACTGCCCTGCGAGAGTTGTTTTTTGATCGACAACAACTTTTGTATCGTGTTCCGGATATGTTTTGGATATCACGCTCCACATTCCTATAGCAGCACCTACTGCGTCAAGATCGGAACTTTGATGACCCATGATGTATATATTGTCTGCTTCTTTCAGTTTTTCTACCAACGATTTGGCAATGACTCTCGCCTTTACTTTTTCATGACGCTCTATGCCCTTTGCAACACCGCCGAAAAACTCATAATTATCTTCTGTCTTGATTACGACCTGATCGCCGCCTCTTCCGAACGCCAGATCAAGAGCCTGAAGAGACCACTCTTCACTCTCCCCCAAACTCTTTGCGTTTCTTCCGATACCCATTGAGATAGTTGTGACAAGCGACGAACCCTCTGATACTTTTATACGGCGAACCGAATCGAGCAATTTGAATTTATCGTCTATCGCTTCTTTCAGGTGTTTTTCATCGATAACAGCCTTGTAACGTCCTGCAGAACTTTTTGTATAAACTCCGCTGCACGAACTCACCCAGCGTTTCAGCACCGTTTCAACTCTTATCAAAGCGATGTTCACATCGTCGTCACTGCTGTTTCTCTCGAAATCATCTCTGTTGTCAAGGCTGATCGTTATTACAACGGGGCGCGACTCATGATATTGATTTGCAGCTAATTTGTATTCCGTATCATCAATAAAATAAAATACAATGCTGTCCTCAACACTTGACGCTATCACAGAATAATACCGACCGTTATATTCAACACCGCCTCCGGGGCCTTCCGCCCACGCTTTTATATCGGCGTTATTTACAAAAGGGAGAACCGAATCCCCGGTGACATCTTTGCCGGCGGCAAGACGCCTATTGAATCTCGAATTGTACCAAAGTATATCGCCGTCTTTGCCGGTGATAACTATCGGAACAGAAAATTTTTCGAGATACGCGTGATCCATTCCGCCTATCCCATTTACTGCGGAACGAACTATACGATTGACATAGTTTTTATAATTAAGCGACATAACGATGAAAAATACGGCGGACAGACAAGCCAGTATCATTTCAAACAAGAAAACGTTTCTGTCGTATCTTTTTGACGCAAAAGCCAGCGCAATGAGAACAGCGGAAAATATCAAGCTGTGCGGCTGGATGTAGATTTTGCGCTTCAAGCAAATCTCCTCCTTTGGCGTCTCACGCAATTATTATTTATAGTAAACGTTATTTGAAAAATCTTGATTGAGTAATAGCAGAGTTTAAGTTTAAGCATTAGTTCAAAAATTATGTCGTTTACTATATGTGAGTATCAGCCGTTAATATTACACGTCCATTATGATGGGGAGAATCATAGGACTTCTGTGTGTACGGTCATATATCAGCTTTGACACGCCGTCTTTTACTCTGTTTTTGATAGTAGCCCAATCATGGATATTTTCGAATGCGCAGTCATACAGTATATCATCGACATTCGCGCGAACCTCATCGAAAAGATCCTCCGCTTCGCGAACATATACAAAACCCCTTGAAACGATATCGGGACCGGAGATGATATTTCCGTTTCCGGTATCAAGCGTGGCAACAATTATGAGAATACCGTCCTGCCCCAAATGCTTCCGGTCACGCAGAACGATGGAACCAACGTCGCCTACGCCCAATCCGTCAACAAGAATTTTGCCTGCTTGAATACTCGGCAGCTGCTTTAGATAATGTTCGTTAAGCTCCACGACGTTTCCAATATCGCCAATGAATATATTTTTATGCTCCATGCCCATTTCAAGCGCAACGTCGGCATGTTTGCGCAGATGCTTCTGCTCGCCGTGAACAGGAATAAAAAATTTGGGCTTTACAAGACCGTGCATGATCTTTAGTTCTTCTCTGCAGGCATGTCCCGAAACGTGAACTTCGTACATCGACTCATGAACTACCTCACAGCCCTTTTTAAGCAGTTCGTTTACAACATTTCCCACAGCTTTTTCGTTTCCGGGTATCGGGTTTGCGGAGATAATGATAAAATCCCCGAAGCCGACTTCCACCTTTCTGTGATCCGAATAAGCCATACGTGAAAGTGCAGACATCGGCTCCCCCTGCGTACCTGTCGTTACAAGAACAACCTTCTCGGGCGGATAGCGTTTTATCATGTCAATATCGATAACAAGCTCGTCGTTGAATTTTATATAGCCCAATTCCTTGGCCACAGTGACATAATTTATCATGCTGCGCCCCGAAAAAGCCACCTTTCGCCCCGATTTTTCGGCACAGTAAATAATCTGTTGTATCCGGCTGATATTTGATGCAAAAGTTGCAATAATTATGCGTTTCTTTTCGGCTCGTGCAAACAGGCGTTCAAATGACGCTCTGACTGTCTGCTCCGTTGGAGTAAATCCCGGACGCTCTGCATTTGTGGAATCTGCAAGCAGCGCAAGCACACCCTTATTTCCAAGTTCGCCGAAACGCGCAAGGTCGATCATGCCGCCGTCAACAGGCGTGCAGTCTATCTTGAAATCGCCCGTGTGGACAATTGTGCCCGCAGGGCTGTGAATTGCAACAGCCACCGAATCGGGAATGGAATGGTTCACATGAATAAATTCGACCTTCATGCAGCCCAGCTTTATTGTATCTCCGGCATTGACCACGTTCAAGCTGATCTTTTTATCGAGATTGAACTCCTTAAGCTTATTTTCAATAAGACCTATTGTAAGCGGCGTTCCGTAAACCGGCAGTTTTACCCGGCTGAGCAAAAAGGGCAGACTTCCGATATGGTCTTCATGACCATGAGTTATTACAATACCCTTTATTCTGTCAATGTTTTCCTCGACATACGTAAAATCCGGAATAACAAGGTCTACTCCCAGCAAATCGCCATCGGGGAACGCCATTCCACAGTCCAACATAAATATATCGTTACAGCACTCAAAAAGCGTTGTATTTTTTCCGATCTCGTTAAGCCCGCCCAGGAACATGATCTTTATAGGCGGCTTCTGTTCACTTCTCGCGCTGTTCTTTTTGTTTACTCCGCTGCGCTTGTGAGGCTTCAGCGGCTTTCCATTTTTAGGCTTCACTTTCATTCTCTTGGTGTTGACCGCTTTGTTTTTAGCGGCACTGCTGTTTGGTCTTCTGTTGTTTACACTCATTGGCAAATTACCTCCGTATTTCATTATTTCAGTATTATAAAACGTTCAATGATTTCCGAATCAAGCAGGCAATTATATACCCACAATGTTATATATTTTTATTTTCGCATAGCTAACGGTGCCTATGCGAATTATTAATGAACAAAAAATATATTCATACATATATGTGTATAACATTTCATGATAACATTAACATCATACATACATATGTAAGAATACATAAAAATCCAACTAAAATAATCATAGCGTTTCAATCGCCCTCTATTACTATTCTATCGCATTAACCGCAGATTGTCAAGTACAGTGTTGTTTTTGTAATTCATATTACGGTGTTAAATCAAGCTTCAAATTATTCACACATGCTCTATGATCATGAAAAAATAAAATGAAAAGAAGTGCAATTTATTTCTTTTCTTTAGTTTTTATTTATTTGTGTGGTCAAAAGACCACTAACGGCAGTGACAAACTCGCCACTATAGGGGTTCGTTTTGTCACTTGGTGTCATAAAAACCAATGCATTTTATGTGGAAATGTTAATATGTTGAATCGTGGAAAACAAATATCTTCTATGCCGCCGTCATTCTGCGTAATAATTCGAGTTTCTTTTCATATAATATTACAGCTATAGAATACATAATGAATCATGAGGTGCTGTATATGAACAAAATCGGTAATCATTACAACAAATCTGTCAAGCTGACTATATCGCTGCTTACGGGCGCAGCTTTGGGGCTTATGATAAGCGGAATACTGTTGTGCCTTTGCGCAGCACTTTGCGTTAAGCTGAAGCAAGTTCCCACCGAAGCGGCAAAACCGATCGTCACAGCTGTAAACGCATTAGGAGCATTCGCGTCGGGATACATTGCCGTGAAACTTTTTAGAAGCCGCGGAATGCTAACAGGCGCAGCTGCCGGACTGCTAATGATCTCAACTATATGTTTATCCGGGAGCTTTTTGGGTGAAACAGACTCAAAAGCAGCAGTCACCCGCATTTTAATCTGCACAGCCGCTGCCGCCCTCGGCGGAATTATCAGAGTAAACAAGCGGGTTACACCCCATATGCGCTAACTTAGATTTTCCCTTGTTGCTTCGTTTGATATTGTTTTTGTTTTTTTCTTGATTATTTGTTTGCCTTTAGCTATTTTGTGGGGCTGCTCGCCCCACACCCTCGGCAGCTTTTTTGAAAAAAGCTGCGCAAAAAACTTT
>CADCOF010000245.1 GCA_902802975.1 uncultured Ruminococcus sp.
AATCATGACTTGCTGGCTTTGTTCATAATTCTTTTACTCGTTCAAAAGCCATGTGTCAAAGAATCATCCCGGTTGACTAATTGGTTAGAATGTGATATAATGATGGGGTAATTTTGGCGTTTTATAAAGTTTTGCTTTAAAAAACAAAGGAAAAGCTGAATGCTTTTTGCGTTTGGCGAGAGATTATAGTAAACTACATAAGTCTTAACCTAAAGTTCACAATACTTTCTGCTGAATGTGGAATAAAATTCACTGCCTGAATGGCGGGAATATAAAATTAATGATATTTATTTAGAATGGTGGGAAAGCTATGAGCAGTGTTATCGGTTTTGTTAATGAAGAAGCGGCCGTGATTGAGCTTAGCCGAATGTACAGACAGTACGGCTATAAACATTTCAAAATGAGTAAGTTCGAGGAATATGAGCTGTATTCCCGGAATAAGGACTTTTTACTCGGCAGCAGCGTTATTACTTTTACCGATACAAACGGAAAGTTGATGGCTCTCAAGCCCGACGTTACCCTGTCTATCGTGAAGAATTCCAACGATACGGTGAGCGAACCCGAAAAGGTGTATTACAGCGAGAATGTCTATCGTATCGATAAGGGTACTCACCGATTTAAGGAGATAATGCAGATCGGTCTTGAGTATATCGGCGATCTCGATGATTACAGCGTCAGCGAAGTTATACTTCTTGCTAAAAAAAGCCTCAACGCAGTGTGCGAGAGAAATATTCTTGATATTTCTCATATGGGCTTTTTGAGCGGCGTGATCGAGGGCGAGCATCTTAGCCGAAAAAAGATAGATAAGCTCGTAGCTTGCATACGTTCGAAAAATACAGCCGAAATGCTCGAACGCTGCATTGAATATGGCGTTGGCGAAAAAGCAAAAGCCGCACTCATAAAACTAAGCGGTCTGTACGGCACTTTCGATAAGTGCATCGTGGAGCTTAAAAGCATCGTTGTAAACGAGACGTGCAAAAAAGCAGTCGCGGAGCTGGAAAGCGTGTATGCTTTCCTGAAAGCTTTTGGCTGTGAGAAGGGCGTTAATCTCGATTTTTCGATAGTCAGCGACCTTGATTATTACAACGGCGTGATATTCCACGGATTTATCGACGGTGTTCCGAATAGCATTTTGTCGGGCGGCAGATACGATAATCTTATGAGGAAATTCGGCAAGAGTTCGGGTGCTGTGGGCTTTGCCGTGTATCTTGATCAGTTGTCACGTCTGATGCGAAATGACGAGGAGTACGATGTTGACGTTCTGCTGCTTTATGATGATGAATCTGATCTTTCGGTATTATCGAAAACAGCCGCAGAACTTATAGCAAACGGAAAAAGCTTTACAGCTCAGAAAAGCCGCGGAAACGTCCGCTGCAAAACGCTCGTGAAGATAAACGGCACGGAGGTGGAGACAGTTGAAAACAATGCTTAATGTTGCGCTGCCAAAGGGCAGACTCGGAGAAAATGTACTTAGAATATTCGAAGAAGCGGGCTACAATTGTCCCGCTATACATGAGCCGGGCAGAAAGCTGATCTTTGAAAACGAGGAGACCGGAGTTCGCTACTTTTGGGTGAAGCCGTCGGACGTTTCTATTTATGTGGAAAGAGGCGCGGCGGATATCGGTGTTGCCGGCAAGGATATTCTGCTTGAATATGAGCCGGATGTTTATGAACTTTTCGACCTCGATATAGGTAAGTGCAGAATGGCTGTCGCTGCATGCAAGGGTTTCAGAGACAATACCGAGCGTACTCTCAGAGTGGCGACGAAATTCCCGAATATCGCATGTAATTATTATTCTAAAAAAGGGAGAGATATCGATATAATCAAGCTCAACGGTTCTATCGAGATCGCGCCCGTTCTGAAAATGTCCGACGTTATTGTAGATATTGTCGAGACAGGTACTACTCTTCTGGAAAATAATTTGGAGCCGATCGAGACTATCATTCCTATAAGCGCAAGGCTTATTTCAAATAAAGTCAGCTACAAGTTCAAACATAAGGAAATCACCGCACTTGAGAGAAAAATCGAACAGCTTTGCGGCGAAACAAAAGCGGAAAGGAAGGACAGCTGATGATCAGGATATTTAACTCAGATACCGACCCGATCAGGGAAATAATCAGCCGCGACATGAACAAGATAAGCGGCAAGATCGAGCGTATAGTATCGGATATAATAGAAAATGTGCGCGCAAACGGAGACAGCGCGCTTAAAGAATACAGCTTGAAATTCGACAAAACGGAGCTTGATAGTTTTGAGGTGACAGATGAAGAGATTACCGAAGCTTTTGCTGCCGTTGACGATAAATTTATCGATATTCTCAAGGAAGCACGGGAGAATATTTATGAGTTCCACAAAAGACAGATCAGGGATAATTTTGTTATCAACGATGCTAACGGCGTAATTCTTGGGCAGAAGATAATTCCTATCGAGAAAGTCGGTTTGTATGTTCCGGGCGGCACTGCACCGCTGCCGTCTACTGTTTTGATGACGGCTGTTCCCGCTATGGCTGCGGGGGTTTCCGAGATATTTATGACTACTCCTCCGAACCGTGAGGGTAGGGTCAACCCCGTTATTCTGGCGGCGGCAAAGATCGCAGGTGTTGGCAGAATATTCAAGGTTGGCGGCGCACAGGCGATTGCGGCTCTGGCATACGGTACGCAGAGTATTCCCGTCGTTGATAAAATAGTAGGTCCCGGAAACGCCTTCGTTGCGGAGGCAAAAAAGCAGGTCTTCGGCAAGGTTGGCATAGACATGATAGCAGGACCGAGCGATATCTGCGTAGTTGCGGATAACACAAACGACCCCGCTGTAATCGCGACTGATATGCTTTCTCAGGCTGAACACGACAAGCTTGCGACGGCTGTTCTTGTAACGACCGATGAAGAATTTGCAAACGACGTGGCGGCTAATATCGAAAAGCAGCTCGCTGTTCTTCCTCGTGAGGAAATTGCAAGAACGTCTATTGACAACAACGGCATGATCATTGTAACGGATACTTTGGAGAAGGCAATAGAAATAGCAAATCTTATTGCGCCGGAACACCTTGAACTGTGCGTTGACAATCCATTTGATTATCTTAATGACGTTAAGAACGCAGGAAGTATTTTCTTGGGTAAGAACTGCCCCGAGCCGCTTGGCGATTATTTTGCAGGACCCAACCACACGCTCCCAACAAACGGAACGTCGCGTTTTTCAAGTCCGCTTTCGGTAGATGATTTTGTGAAGAAGTCACAGTTTACATATTTTACCGAAAACGCACTTGCAGCTGTCGCAGATAAAGTAGCATATTTCGCGCGCAAAGAGCAGCTTGAAGCACACGCAAGAAGTGCCGAGATCAGGAGCAATAACAATGAGTAAATTTTTGATAGATAAATACCAAAAGCTTGAGGCATATACTCCCGGCGAGCAGCCTCGAGATATGAAATACGTAAAGCTGAACACAAATGAGTCACCGTATCCCGCGTCGCCCAAAGTGGTAGAGAGCATTTGCGCGCAGGAGATAGAAAAGCTCAATCTGTACCCCGATCCGGAATGCAAAGAGCTGAAACTTAAACTGGCAGAGTATTACGGCGTCGGTTACGAGAATGTGTTTATTTCAAACGGTTCAGACGAAATATTGTCGTTTGCATTTATGGCTTTTTGCGGCGAACAGACGGGCGCGGTATTCCCGGATATTTCATATGGGTTCTATAAGGTCTACGGAGATCTTTACAACGTTGATTATATTCAGGCACCGCTGAAGGACAATTTCACCATTGACGTGAATGATTATCTGAACGTGAACAAAACGGTAGTAATAGCTAATCCAAACGCGCCGACCGGGCTTTCTCTCTCTGTTGACGATATCGAAAAGATACTGAAAAGCAACCCCGGCAACGTTGTTATCATCGATGAGGCGTATATAGATTTCGGCGGTCAGACATGTCTGCCTCTTCTGAAGAAATATGATAATTTACTTATCGTGCGTACATATTCGAAATCGCGCTCCATGGCGGGCGCAAGACTAGGCTTTGCAATATCTTCAAAAGCAATTATTAACGATCTTAACAGAATCAAATATTCCACGAATCCGTATAATATCAATCGCCTTACACTTTTGGCGGGTGCTGCTGCAATAGATGACAGCGATTATTACAAAAACTGCTGCAAAACTGTAGCAGAAACGAGAGAGTATTCAAAACGCAGATTGAGTGAGCTTGGATTTGAGTACCTTGACAGCTACGCCAATTTTATTTTTGCGCGCAGCGATAAGATAAGCGGCGAGGATTACTATATTAAGTTGAAAGCAAACGGGGTTCTGTTGCGTCATTTCAGCGACCCTAAGATCACCGATTATGTCAGGATAACAGTCGGCACAAAAGAGCAGATGGACATTTTGTTTGACGTCACGAAAAAAATTCTGAGCGAGGTGTAAACATGCGGCAGTCAAATATTGAGCGCAAAACAGCAGAAACGCAGATAGAGTTGTCACTGAAGCTCGACGGAAGCGGTATATCCGACATTGATACAGGCGTTGGATTTCTCGATCATATGCTGACGCTTTTTTCACGTCACGGAAGATTCGACTTGACAATAAAATGTACAGGCGACACAAATGTTGACGACCATCATTCAGTTGAGGATATAGGTATTTGTCTGGGACAGGCATTTAGGGAAGCACTCGGCGATATGCGCGGAATAAACCGTTACGCCGATGTTACGCTGCCGATGGACGAAACGCTGATATTGTGCGCCGTTGATATTTCGGGCAGAGCGTATCTGGGCTTTGAGGGCGAATTTACAAGCGAGAAGATAGGCACATTCGACACCGAGCTTGTAGAGGAGTTTTTTGCGGCATTTGTGCGCACAAGCAGCGTGACTCTTCACATTCGCAAGATATGCGGAAGGAATTCGCATCATATTGCCGAGGGAATGTTTAAAGCGTTTGGCAGAACGATGAGAACGGCGTGTGCGATTGACGATAGATTCAGGGAAGAGATACCCTCAACGAAGGGAGTGCTGTAAATGACGGCAATTATTGATTACGGCGTGGGCAATTTGTTTTCACTGAAAAGTTCGTTTGCGTATATCGGAGAAGAGGCAGTTGTGACGAATGACCCCGATAAGATAATGAGTGCAGACAGAGTAATCCTGCCGGGAGTAGGTGCATTCGGAGACGCTGCGAAAAAACTTTTCGACAGCGGAATGGCGGATGTGCTAAAAAAAGCAGCCGCAGAGGGAATTCCCATACTTGGGATATGTCTTGGAATGCAGCTTTTGTTTGAGCGCAGCTACGAATACGGTGAACATGAGGGCTTAGGCTTTATCGAGGGCAGCATTCGACCGATAGCGGATAGAGTTGATACGGAAGAATATAAAATACCGCAGATAGGCTGGAACGCGCTGAAATTCACAGAGAAAAAGTCGCCCCTGTATAAGTACATAAATGAAGGCGATCACGTATATTTTGTTCACTCCTACTACGGCAGTGACTGTAAAAAATCACTTACCGCAACGACGGAATACGGATTCGACGTAACTGCGTCGGTAGAGAACGGCAATGTATACGGTACGCAGTTTCACCCGGAGAAGAGTGGAGATGTAGGACTGAAAATACTTAAAGCGTTCTGCGAGATACAAAAAAGTTAGATAACGCACAGCATAAAGTTTTTGCCCCGCTTTTTTCAAAAAGCGGGCGGGGGTCTGGGGCGGAGCCCCAGTGAAATAGCTGCGGTGAAAAGAAAACAAAGAGTATCACCGACAATAATGTGCGCAGCATAAAATGTAACTATCGGCGATAGTAAAGTAGGCACAAGTCTTCGACAAGCGCAGCAAGTCGAAGACAATGTGCCGAATTGAGAGTAAAAAAATCAGTGGTTATAGTATATGAAAATGATTGATATTGAGTTTAAGGAGAATACTAAATGAAAATTTTTCCTGCGATTGATCTGATAGACGGCTGTGCCGTGCGCCTGTTCAAAGGCGATTATTCAAAAAAAACAGTCTACAGCAGTTCGCCTGTGGACGTTGCAAAGTCATTTGTAGATGCCGGAGCAGAGTATATCCATATTGTTGATCTCGATGGCGCAAAGGACGGTTCCAACGCCAATCTCGAAGTCGTGGGAAGAATTGTTTCCGAAAGCGGTCTTAAAGCAGAGATCGGCGGCGGTATCCGCTCAATGGAGTCTATCGAGAAATACTTAAACCTCGGCGTAATGCGTGTTATTCTTGGCACGGCTGCCGTTACCGATGAAGATTTTCTGAAAGCCGCCGTTTCAAAGTACGGCGAGCGTGTTGCTGTAGGCGTCGATATCAAGGACGGCTTCGTTGCGATAAAAGGCTGGACAGAAACTTCAAAGCTAGGCTGTTTTGAGTTCTGCGAAAAGCTGCAGAACACCGGAGTAAAAACAGTTATCTGTACCGATATATCGAAAGACGGCGTAATGGCAGGAACAAATATAGAGCTTTACAGACAATTATCCGAAAAATTCACTATGGATATAGTTGCATCGGGCGGCGTGTCTGATATAGAGAGTGTAAAAACGCTTGCAAATATGAATATGTATGGTGCGATATTGGGAAAAGCACTGTATACCGGAGCGATAGACCTGAGTGAGGCGATCAAAGCGGCAGAGGTGAAGGCATGATAACAAAAAGAATAATCCCCTGCCTTGACGTAAAAAACGGCAGGGTTGTTAAGGGCGTGAATTTTAAAGGGCTTGCCGACGTAAATTCGCCGGTAGAGCTTGCTAAGTACTATTCCGACTGCGGCGCAGATGAGCTTGTGTTTTACGATATCACTGCGTCGGCTGAGGGACGAGGAATATTTACAGATATTCTGTGCGAAGCGGCAAGCAGTGTATTTATACCGCTTACGGTAGGCGGCGGCATAAATACGTTGGATGATTTTGACCGTGTTTTGAAGTGCGGCGCAGACAAAGTCAGCGTCAATTCGGGTGCGATTCGAGATCCTTCAATTATCGAAAAGGCGGCAAAGCGTTACGGAGATCAGTGTGTTGTTTTATCGGTGGACGTAAAGCGCGTGAACGGAAAATTTCATGTTTTCGCAAAGGGCGGACGTGAGGACACGGGACTTGACGCGATCGAATGGATAAAACGCGGACAAAATTCGGGCGCAGGAGAGATAGTACTGAATTCGATGGATACAGACGGCGTAAAGAACGGCTTTGACCTTGAAATGCTGTCTGCGGTCTGCGACATTGCAAGAGTTCCGGTAATAGCGTCTGGAGGTGCGGGCTGTATCGAACATTTTATTACGCTTTTCAAAACGCTGCCGAAGGTTGACGCGGGTCTTGCGGCATCGATATTCCATTTCGGTGAGGTAGAGATCAATGATCTGAAGGAGCAGCTAAAACAAAATAACATTAACGTGCGGGCGGCGTGTCGCCGCTGACAGTTCGCGCATCGGGTTTACTTGTAACACACGTTCAAACCCGCGCCTGACATGCGGCGTGTCGCCGCT
>CADCOF010000246.1 GCA_902802975.1 uncultured Ruminococcus sp.
AGACCTCTATGGCAAGGTATTTCGACATTGTAAGAAAGCTTCAGCAAGAACCAAGTCCAGAATATTTAAATTTTGATGGCTATAGATTCAACTACACAAGTGTGCCGGCAGCTGAATACATATTGTGGCGAGAAAACGGTAAGCTTATAGTTCTTCCAAATAAGACAGAGGAATTTGCTGCTAACAGATTATCGAAGTATGTTTATGAATTCAGTGGTTCAATTATAGATGAAAATTTTTCTCTTGTTCAACCATGTATTATAGACGACGATTATTATGTTACCACCATCGGAAAAATTGAAAGACAATAAATAATATTAAAACTCATCGTTGCTGTATAGATTTATTACGGTGACGGTGAGTTTTCTAAATATAAGGAGAATTATCCTATGAACACTATTATTAACGCATGGGGAACAGAGGGCGTTATGAATTCTGTTGTTCTGTATGCGCTTGCTTGTATGGGAATACGCCCTCAAAACGGTACAACCATAGTGAGACATTTAAATTTTGGCACGGATTCAAACAATATTTCACTGTTTAAATCCGTAAAAGACGCATTCACAGAACATTACAATGAGATATATGGAGAAAATGCCGATATCAAATATTCCGATAATGTTACACTCACTTCGGTTCTCTCTATAGGAAATCGTTTAAATGTCACCCTTCATGACAAGTATGAAGACAAATATGTCCTTTCTCTTGGCTGTTCCATTGACGATATGAGAAAAAACGTAACGGATAATGCAGATTATTCGATAAGATTTTTGGAGTCGTATTTTTCTTCGGTAAACGATCTTGAATATTTGTATACCGATCAGGACGTACTTAACATATTAGGTAATGATATTATTATAGTTAATACAGGTGACATCAGCGGTGATCCTGTATCTGCGGTGTTTATTCCACTTGAGTGTAAAATACCCAATTTGAATTTTACACAGTCGGTTTTTCGTTATAATGTCCTCAGCGGTCCATACGGAAAAGCGTCTCATAAAGTGTGTTTGCGTTATCCCGAACTTATAGGTGATGATGTTCCCAATGAGATCGAAGCAGCCGATATTCCAACTATCGCCCAAATGATCAAAAAGAGAATGCAAAGCTTATCAAAAGAAGAAAAAGACTTGTTGAATCGTGATATCGTTACATTAACAAATGAGTACTCAAATTTATTCTCAAATAATATGCCGCTTAACAATGATCAGATATTTATAGAAAATCTCTCTTCAATAAACGGCAGTGTTAACGCTGCGTTTATCAACCTTAAAACAAATGGCACCAAACTTCTTGAGCCGGATATTATATCGCAGAATCTTGAAAGCAATAACGGCCGCAGATTTTTGAATATTATTAATTTGATTAATGCGTTATCAATAATTGAAATTGAAAGATACTCAACAAACTATGTGGACGGTGGAGTGTACGCTTTTGGTTCTGATATGGGGGATAAATATATTCCCAAAAATCTATTTGTAAATGATGATCTTAAAAAAATATTTCAATTCATTGTTACAACACTTATGATCAATGTTTTTGTTTTGAATATTTTGGATAATCATACCGATCTGAAACTTCCAAGTGAATTTGGAAGTAAATTTTCCAGTAAAGGAGCTGACTCTATAAAACAAATCAGTGAGGAATTCTATTTCCCTGTGTTAAATGTTTTCAGATCAATGGATAATCATTCACAGCAAGCCGAATTGTTTTCAGCAGATATTTATTCGTGTCTCGATTATGCAAGAGGCGACTATGCTGTCTTGGAAAAAATAAAATCGGAATACACGAACCTATCGGATTTTGTAAAACACATCATTAAAGTAACAGTGAAATCATTTGCAGGCGACCAAAGTTTAGATAACGCTGCATATGTTACTAATGAAAATGAATTGTTTGGCAGTGTAACAAAGGAAATTTTAAATTCCGTAGATAATGAGTCGTCATATCAATATGCGCTCAGAATAATAAAAGCAGCCTCAGAAGCTGCCGAATCCTTTACAAATAGGGTGATAGTATAAATGATTACTTCAAATGTACATAAAGATGATAACATGATATTTTTGCCTGAAAGAAGGTTTAACAAAGTTGCATCTAACCTGCGTGATTATGTGAATCTTGCAGAAGATGTTTTTAACATAAGTTCAGGAAGGCAAGGGCGGGATCATTTTACTCATACAAAAAGACGTATTTCCGAGTTATGGAATAAGTATTCAAGAGAGAAAAATGCTGAATCGGCACTTTCCGAAATAAACGATGATCTCACTTTGAAAAAATGGTTTGCAGCTGTATTATGTATGGCAGTATATGGCGGGAAGTATGGCTATGAATTAGATACGGTGTTGTATACTTCAAACAATGTAAAAATTCCGGAAATATGGAAACAAAAGTTTGATGAAGACCGTACAAATGATAATGATGTTGAACCTGATGCAGACGGAATAAAGGTGTACGAGCTTTCAAAGAATGGTGATAAATGGCTGCTTGGCTGTTTCTCAAAACGATATGGTGTAATACCGCCGTATGAATTTATCGGAACTGAAGATGAGTGCAAAAGATTATGTAATTCTGTTGTACGCAGTTGTGATTTAAAAAGTTTGATCGGTATAGAGTTATCCCTGAATGATCAAATTAAGATTAAATTCACTGCATTATCAATTCCTGATGATTCACCTTTGCGAATAATAAAGGATGTTTTGCTTTCTATTATTGATTTGAATATAGAATGCAGCAACGATATACCCAAAAGAACAGTTGGCAGTTTTTGCATATTCTGCTGTGAAGATGTGACAATACCTAAAAAAGCTCTTTGCCGCGAGATTTATATGACTAAAGTAAACGGTATATCATGTGCCCTTTATCCGATAACAAAATATTTTGCTGAATTATTGGAGAACAAGGCAGCTTCGGCAAATGACCTTAAAATGGAAATTGGTTTGAAAAACGGGGAACAAATTGTAAAAGTCAACGGACGTTTTTGCTATAAAGTAGGTTTTATGGCTCCCGGTGAAAAAGATGCTTCAATTAGGATACCATACTTTTTTAACGACGATGCGTTATACGATTCAAAATGTATTTTTAGTGCAGATGGATTGGGAACTTTCTGTACATATCCCGATATACCTGTGGAGTACGAATATCGCTGCACGCAATACATTTATATCTATGATCTATCAACTAATATTACAAACACAGGTACACCTGTTGATTTGGAACTTGCTGATATGCCTTGTCAAAATGCGTATAATTTTGATAAGGTTAGTATGATTTCATCAAAAACGCCTAAGCATTTGTTTAATGTAAGTCTGATGAAAACTACATATTCATCACAAGAGCGTTTTGCAGGCTGCATAGTAAATATGAGAAACTTTGGCAGGGAATGTATCCCTCCGCTTATGTTTACCGGAAATACTGTTGATATAGATTTAGATACTCAGCCATTGCATTGTACTGATACAATTAATGTGTATATGGATTTTGGAAGCAGCTCAAGCGCAATTGGATATAAAATCGGAAACGGAAGTCCTACTTTTGATGATGTTACAGGAGGAACCCCGATTGTCAGAGAAGTTTTGGGAAAATATGCCCCCGAGCGTTATTCTTGTTTTATGAATCTTCCGTCTCAATATCGCAAGAAACTTACAGTTCCGACAAGTATCGTTCAGTTTGCGCATAGTTCCTACGGAACATATCGCTATGACCATATGTTCCTTCCTTTTGCTCATCAATATTTGGAATACGAGAAGAATCATCTGTATGTCAGCGGTATTCAGAAACAAGAATTGACCGTAAGAGGTAAAAAACAATCGGATTATGTTACGGCGGCAATTGAAAATCTTTGTTATACTGCAATATGTCATGCAATAAACTGCAGCTGCAATGAGGTCGTATTTTTTCAATCATTTCCGAATGATGAATACAAGCTCGCTTATCACACGCTTACCACGCAGTATTTTGATTATGTTAATAGAAATATATTCCCTGATATTAATCTTAAATGTTTGATATCTTGCGATAATAATTTCTTGTTGTATGAGAGTATTGCTGTATTGAACGGGCTTGACGTTCTTCCGAATAATGTAATGCTTGTAAGCATCGATATTGGCGATTCAACTACTGATTTGGCAGCGATATATGTAAATGATGGGACAAAACAGGTATGTGGTTATTCGTCCATAGAATATGCCGGAAAGAATCTGCTCAAGGGTGCAGTACGTGATATGCTTTTGGATTTGTGCAAATCAGCACAACCCTCAAGAGCCAATGATATGTTGAAACGTATTTTTTATCCGTTGAATGGGCATGAAAATGAATTCAATGATAGTATTGATGCGCTCATTAAAAAATTCAAAAAAGGCATAGGTTCAGGTGGATATTTATTAAATTCAGATTGGGAAAACATTTTTATGGAGATGCTTTCCATATGTGAAGTGAATATAGAAAACTGTGATGATACCTTTAGATCAGATTTGTTTTTCAGATATTCGGCTATGCTGCCTGTAATCAGAGATTTTATCGAAACATCGCTTAATTCATGCAATAATCCTGATGGTGACATTACAGTGAATATATCTTTTTGTGGAGGCGGTGCAAAAGGATTTGAGTTGCTGAATTCTTACGACAGCAATTACTTTTTGCAGATTAATGATTATATGAGTATGCCGGGTACGTTGTCAATCAATGTTGGTGTGTCTGAGGGCGATTCCAAGAAACAGCTTATCAGTGGACTCGAAAAGCTCGTACTTGAAGATCAGCATAACGGTAATTATAATGTTTTACTTGCCGATATTCAAAGCATTAAAGTTAATTGGAGAGATATTGATCCCAAGTATACAGCGTCATTCATTAGCCCGAGAAGACAAGAAAAGTGCAGAAGATTCAATATCGTTCCATTGAGTGAGTCATCGGATATTGGTCATAATGAAGAACAACGAAAAGTATTTTCTAATTTCTTCAAAGATGATGGGATAAAAGAATTATTACAGCTTTCCGAATCTGTAATTGAATATTTTTTACAGAATACAAGTGGAAGAAAAAGTCTTCTTAGCCTTTTTTCAAAAAGATCAGATATCAAGTATATGTCTGATTATAAACGCACGGCAAATAGCGGCGTAAATGACGTCAATTCGTTCGTAAAAGCCTCTGCGTCAGAAGTCTATCCGGAAATGGTACACAACTTAGCTGTACTATTTGAAATTGATCGGGTTTTAAATGAAAACAGATTGTTTTTATAGTTCTTTAAAGTGTTGTTGGTTTGGAGCGTTGAGAGTGGAGTTGTGGTTGTTTTACAGTACAATTGTTTTACCGGTGAATAACTCAACTCTCAACTCTGCTGCTAAAAAATGCAGAAAGAAGGTTGTTTATGGATGTTTATGTAAACTTATGGGGTGGAGAAGGATTTCTTTCTGCCACTTCTATGCTGGCACTTGCCTGTGTCGGTTTTTACGATGATATAAAAGATGCAGCGGGGTCTCCGGTTGAGTTTCACTTTGGCTGCTATGATTTTATATCTTCATCTAATTTTGACAATTTAAGATGTAAGGCGCTTTTTAATGCATACAAAAAGTATTATTGTGGCATGCTGAGAAAAAATGTTCCTGTAATTACTGAAACAGGTGCTGACATTCGCAGCATGGTTAAGGGAATCTTTCCTATGACAATGGAAAATAAGTATTATAATTCAAGAGAAGGTCTTGCGTTTGGTCTTACCAACAGTGAAATTTTTGCTGATATGTCCCATGGGACATATGGGAAGTCGTGGATAAGTGAGGCGTTTTATGCTGATTCTGTATTCCATCAGATTTATAATGGTGCAAATGGTAACATTGTTGTTATCAATTGCGGCGGATATAAGGGCGGCGGTACAGCAGCTACATTTATTCCGCTTGAAAATAAATATGATATACAAGCTCATAATCCCAATGTTACTTCTGCAGAGAGGTTTAACATTATAGCAGGTCCTTCAACAACATTTGACAGACGTGTGGTATATCCAAATAAGGGAATATACAATCATGCAATGTATGATAATGGCGTGGATCTTTTTGCTATTCCGGATGTTATTGAAAAGTTGAATACTTTGATCGCCGGTGTGGGAAATGAGCATCTCCATGAAGCTAATGTTAAGTATTTGGAGACTGAATACAAAAAAGTATTCGATCCCGATGCACTCGGTGGTCCTGTAGACAAAAAAAGTCTTAATACCATAAATTACATGCCGCGATTTGTTGAAAGAGTTGAATCGGACGTTACAATGGGTCAGGTAAGTGCAAACTTTATTAACCTTAAAC
>CADCOF010000247.1 GCA_902802975.1 uncultured Ruminococcus sp.
CCGCACCCCCGGACCCCTTGCTTGCTCTATCCGACTTTTGAATATCAATGTTCCTTTATAGTTCGTTTATTCCAACCGCTCAGGTAGAAATTTTTTTCGTTTACCTCTTGACAAGCTAACGAATATTAGCTATAATATAGCTAATGAACATTAGCTAAAGAGCAGAGGAGAATTATGACAACAAAAGAAAAAATACTTGAAGAGGCGTTGACTCTTTTTTCGAAAAACGGTTACGACGGAACAAGCGTCGATCAAATTGCGGAACGAGTCGGTATTAAAGCACCGTCGCTGTATAAGCACTACAAGGGAAAGGAAGATATTCTAAACGCAATTATCGATGCTGCGGAAGTCAGGTACGAGGAGCTTTTCGGTTCCGATCGAAATATCGGAAAGCTCCCCGAAAGCAAAGATGAATTTATTCGGTCAACGATGGGAAAGATATCATTTACAATGCACGACCCTATGATACGGAAAATTCGAAAATTTCTCATACAAGAACAGTTTCGCAGCGAACGTCTTGCAGATATCACAACAAGGCATCAGCTTGACGGCATACAGCGAATGTACACGAAGATAATTGAAGGTATGATGAATAAAGGATTGTTTATTAAAGACGATCCCAAATTGCTTGCGACTGAACTGACTGCACCTGTGGTTTTATGGATAGCTCAAGCAGATAGGCAGCCGCATTGTGAGAAAGAGATCATGGATAGCATAGAAAAACATATACGTCATTTTTATGATGTGTATACAAACATACAATAAATGGAGGAATAAACAATGAAAAGAAATATTATCATAATTGCAGCACTTGCAGCATCTGTATTATTGTCGAGCTGTGGAAGTGCAGACAAAAATGATGTAGGCAATACAGCCGGCGGTACTCAAACAGATTCGGCAGTAACCGCGTCAACCGTATCCGACGAGCAAGCGCAGACAGATTCCGATGTATCGGCAGCTTCTACGTCATCGGAAGAAAGTTCGGCATCTTCTGCAGCTTCGAAAAAAAGCGCAGCGTCTTCGACAGCTTCAAACAAAGCCGAGTCGTCTGCCGACAATAAAGCTGCAAATTCAGAAAGCGTGAAGAATTCGGAAAATTCGAAAAGCACAGCCGCTGCAAGTACAGCAAATACGAATGATAACGAGGCAGACGGGCAGAAATTCTATGCAGTCGAAAATCCGCCGGCTTCAAGTATCAGCGTTGCGTCACTTGACGGTGTTTGGCATAACATAGCGAATGATACAAGATTGTGGTTTACTAAAGATGAAGATCTCTACAAAGGCACATGGCATGACGAGCTTGAAGAAGGCGACGTAAGATTTGAATACAGCGAAAACGGCGGCGAGAAAACGTACTGGTTCAATCTGTACAACAACAGAGGACAGCTTTGGTACAGCATCTACGCAGCGGGCGAGATACCGTTTGACGAATTCGTTGTAAAGAATGATGAAGGCGAAGATTTTCATTATGTCAGAGAGACAGAGAGTGCAGATACCGATACGGAAAACTCCGCGTCCGGCACAGAGTATCATTCAGTGGAGAACCCGCCTGCAACGAGTGTAAGCGTAGCGTCACTTGACGGCGTTTGGCATTCAACAAGCAGCGATTCCACTTTGTGGTTTACAAAGAGCGATGATCTTTACAAAGGCACATGGCATGATGAGATGGAAGAGGGCGACGTAAGATTTGAATACAGCGAAAACGGCGGCGAGAAAATGTACTGGTTCAATCTGTACAACAACAGAGGACAGCTTTGGTACAGCATTTACGCAAAAGGTGATGTACCGTTTGACGAGTTCGTTGTGAAGAACGATAACGGCGACGACTTCCATTATGTAAGAGACGCGCAGTAAAATGAAAACAGCAGTTTTATATATTCACGGAAAAGGCGGCAGTGCGGCGGAAAGCGAGCATTACAAGCCGCTTTTTCCCGAATGTGATGTAATTGGTCTTGATTATAATTTATTAACATCGTCGGAGACCGAGCAGGCTGAGATCGAGATCAAAGCCGCAGTAAAATGTCTGCAATCAGATTATGAAAAAATAATACTGATTGCAAACAGTATAGGCGCATTTATTTCTATGAACGCAGATATTGAAGATATGGTGGATACTGCGTATTTTATCCCCATTCGGCAAGAAGACTCCGACCTCTATAGGTCGGGGATGAATTGCCGTCAGCCCGAAAGGGCTGAGAATCGCTTGACATCTCAAAAATA
>CADCOF010000248.1 GCA_902802975.1 uncultured Ruminococcus sp.
ACTAACTACAACAGCAAGACTCATCATTTCGATACAAGTGCTGTTGAGGCTGTAATTGATTTGGTTATGAAATGTAATCCAAATGCAATTATGGTTATAAAATCAACTATTCCCGTTGGTTACACACAGTCAATAAGAGAGAAGACCGGAAGCAAAAATATTATTTTTAGCCCGGAGTTTTTGAGAGAATCAAAGGCTCTTTATGATAATCTGTACCCAAGCCGTATTATAGTCGGTACGGATATGGAAGACGAACGTCTTGTGGAAGCAGCGCATACCTTTGCACAGCTTTTGCAGGAAGGTGCGATCAAAGAAGATATTGACACGCTGTTTATGGGATTTACCGAAGCGGAAGCGGTCAAGCTTTTTGCTAATACATATCTTGCTTTACGTGTCAGCTATTTTAACGAGCTTGATACATACGCTGAGATGAAAGGTCTTGACACACAGCAGATCATTAACGGTGTTTGTCTTGATCCAAGGATCGGTACACATTACAATAATCCGTCTTTCGGTTATGGCGGGTATTGTTTGCCGAAGGATACAAAGCAGCTGCTTGCGAATTATGACCATGTTCCTCAGAACTTGATCGAAGCAATTGTTGAGAGCAACCGCACAAGAAAAGATTTTATTGCCGATCGTGTTCTGAATATGGCGGGATATTACGATTATTACAATCGTGGAGACTATAGTGCCGATTCGGAAAGGGATTGCGTAATCGGGGTGTATCGTTTAACGATGAAGTCGAATTCGGATAATTTCCGTCAGAGTTCTATTCAAGGCGTTATGAAGCGCATCAAAGCCAAGGGCGCAACGGTTATTGTTTATGAACCTACACTGGAAGATGGAAGTACGTTTTTTGGCAGCAGGGTTGTAAATAATCTTGATGAGTTTAAGAAGCTTTCTCAGGCTATTATTGCGAACAGATATGATGATTGTTTGGATGATGTGCAGGAGAAGGTTTATACGAGAGATTTGTTTGGAAGGGATTAATAATTTGGGAGGTTTGTCATATGAAAGGCATAATTTTGGCCGGTGGTTCGGGAACAAGATTGTATCCGCTTACAAAAGTTACATCGAAGCAGTTGCTTCCAATTTATGATAAACCCATGATTTACTACCCGATGTCCGTGCTGATGACAGCAGGCATTCGGGATATCCTCATTATTTCGACTCCTCAGGATACACCGAGATTCGAAAGCCTACTCGGTGACGGACATCATTTTGGTGTTAATTTGCAGTATGCGGTGCAGCCCTCACCCGATGGACTTGCTCAGGCGTTCATTATTGGTGCTGACTTCATTGGTGATGACAGTGTAGCTATGGTACTGGGCGACAATATTTTTTCTGGGCACGGACTCAAAAAACGTCTTATAAAAGCTGTTGAGAATGCTGAAAACGGCAAGGGCGCAACTGTATTTGGTTACTATGTTGATGATCCTGAAAGATTCGGCATTGTTGAATTTGATAATACCGGCAAGGCTATTTCCATTGAGGAAAAGCCTCAGCACCCGAAAAGCAATTATTGTGTAACGGGCTTGTATTTCTATGACAATAAAGTCGTGGAATATGCAAAAAATCTCAAACCGTCCGCAAGAGGAGAGCTTGAGATAACCGATCTGAATAGAATATATCTTGAAAATGAAGCATTAAATGTAGAACTTCTCGGTCAGGGCTTTACGTGGCTTGATACAGGAACGCATGAGAGCCTTGTAGAGGCTACAAACTTTGTAAAGACTGTTGAGAATCATCAGCACAGAAAGATAGCTTGTCTTGAAGAGATCGCATATCTCAACGGTTGGATCACAAAGGAAGATGTGCTTGCCGTTTATGAGGAGCTTAAGAAGAATCAGTACGGACAGTATCTTAAAGATGTAATTGACGGAAAATATCTTGATGTTATTCATACAGACATCATGGATTTTAAGAATGAGTGAGGATTTATTATGACAATTATTGTAACAGGCGGCGCAGGATTTATCGGCTCGAACTTTGTATTCCATATGCTCAAGGAACACCCGGATTACAGGATCATTTGTCTTGATAAGCTTACATATGCGGGCAATCTTTCGACGCTGAAATCGGTTATGGATAATCCGAATTTCAGATTTGTAAAGGCTGATATTTGTGACAGAGCAGCAGTAGAAAAGCTTTTTGAGGAAGAAAAGCCGGATATAGTTGTCAATTTTGCAGCTGAGAGCCACGTTGACCGCTCTATCGAAAATCCCGAGATTTTCCTTCAGACAAACATCATCGGTACGGAAGTTCTTATGGACGTTTGCCGTAAGCATGGTATTCAGAGATACCATCAAGTTTCAACGGATGAGGTTTACGGTGATCTGCCGCTTGACAGACCCGATCTGTTCTTTACGGAGGAAACTCCGATTCATACAAGTTCACCGTACAGCAGTTCAAAAGCGGGTGCAGATCTGCTTGTTCTTGCTTATCACAGAACATACGGACTGCCGGTGACAATATCGAGATGCTCCAACAACTACGGCCCTTACCATTTCCCCGAAAAGCTTATCCCGCTGATGATCGCAAATGCGCTTGCTGATAAGCCGCTTCCGGTTTACGGTGAGGGTATCAATGTTCGTGACTGGCTTTACGTTGAGGATCACTGCAGAGCGATCGACCTAATCATTCACAAGGGCAGAGTCGGCGAAGTCTACAATGTCGGCGGACATAATGAAATGCGCAACATCGACATAGTAAAGCTTATCTGCAAGGAGCTTAACAAGCCGGAAAGCCTTATTACATACGTCACAGACCGCAAGGGTCACGATATGCGCTATGCCATCGACCCAACAAAGATACACAACGAGCTTGGCTGGCTGCCGGAGACAAAGTTTGCAGACGGCATTAAGAAGACAATTCAGTGGTACCTCGATAACAAGGATTGGTGGGAAGAGATCATTTCCGGTGAATATCAGAACTATTACGAGAAAATGTACGGAAACCGTTGATACAGTGTGGAGTTTTGAGAGTGGAGAGTGGAGTTTTGAAGGTTTTTGTAACGGGAGTTTGCGGGCAGCTTGGACATGATGTTGTCAATGAATTGGCTGAAAGAGGTTATGATGCAGTCGGCAGCGACATTACGGATAAATATATTGGCGCCGATGACGGCAGTGCTGTCGTTTCTGCGCCTTACGAGCAGCTTGACATCACAAACGGAGATGATGTAAAAGCTGTATTGACGAGAGTTCAGCCCGATGCTGTTGTGCACTGTGCTGCATGGACGGCAGTAGACGCTGCGGAAGATGAAGAAAACAAAGCAAAAGTTTATACGATAAATGCAGACGGCACAAAAAATATTGCACAGGTGTGCAAAGAGCTTGACTGCAAAATGATATATATAAGTACCGACTATGTGTTTGACGGCGAAGGCACTCAGCCGTGGCAGCCCGACTGCAAGGATTATACGCCGCTTTGCGTTTACGGCGACAGCAAGCTGAAAGGCGAATTGGCAGTAAGTGATATGCTTGAAAAATACTTCATTGTTCGTATTGCATGGGTATTCGGTAAGAACGGTAATAATTTCATTAAGACTATGCTGAAAGTCGGCAAGAAGTTCGACACTGTTCGAGTTGTCAACGATCAGATCGGTACACCGACATATACATTCGACCTTGCGAAGCTGCTTGTTGATATGTGTGAAAGCGATAAGTACGGCTACTACCACGCTACCAATGAGGGCGGTTACATTAGTTGGTACGATTTTACAAAAGAAATATATAAGCAGGCAGGGTATACAACAAATGTTGTGCCTGTAACAACGGAAGAATATGGGCTGTCAAAGGCGAAACGTCCGCACAACAGCCGTTTGGATAAATCGAAGCTTGCCGAAAACGGGTTTGCGCTGCTGCCCACATGGCAGGACGCACTTTCAAGATATTTGAAGGAGATAGAGTACTGATGGGACAGATCACAGTTGAGAAGAATGTAGGCGGC
This sequence comes from uncultured Ruminococcus sp., assembly GCA_902802975.1. Lineage (GTDB taxonomy): Bacteria > Bacillota > Clostridia > Oscillospirales > Acutalibacteraceae > RUG592. The sequence continues at coordinate 3,952 of CADCOF010000248.1, forward strand.
ATTGAAGGGCTTTGCGTTATCACGCCTGCCGTTCACGGCGACAGCCGCGGATACTTTATGGAAACATACAACGAAAATGACATGAAGGAAGCCGGCATAGACATTGCCTTTGTTCAGGACAATCAGTCTATGTCAACAAAAGGCGTCCTTCGTGGACTTCATTTCCAGAAAAAGTACCCTCAGGCAAAGCTTGTCAGAACAATAAAAGGTGCGGTTTTTGATGTAGCTGTTGACCTAAGAAGAGGTAGTAAAACTTATGGTAAGTGGTATGGTTTGGAGCTTACGGAAGAGAACAAGAAGCAGTTTCTTATTCCCAGAGGGTTTGCACATGGGTTTTTGGTGCTGAGTGACATAGCTGAGTTCTGCTACAAGTGCGATGATTTCTATCATGCCAATGATGAAGGCGGGCTTGCGTGGAACGACCCTGAAATTGGCATTGACTGGGCTTCTTTGGGTATCAAGGGAGAATATGACGGTACTGCGAGTGCTGCAGGTTATACGCTTGTAGATGGAACTCCACTGAATCTGAGTGACAAAGATCAAAGATTAAATGGTATACGATCATCATTTAATTTTTTATGATTGTTAGGAGGTTAGAAAAAATGATTCATTTTAATGTACCCCCATTTGTTGGAACAGAATTTAAGTATATGCGTGAAGCTGTGGAAAACCATAAGATTTGCGGAGATGGACCATTTACCAAAAAATGTGATGAATGGATTGAAGAAAGATTTAGTACTCCAAAGGCTATGCTTACAACCAGTGGTTCCACAGCACTTGATATGGCAGCACTTTTATGCGGTTTTAAACCGGGAGACGAAGTGATTCTTCCCAGCTATACTTTTTCATCAACTGCAAATTCTTTTGTTCTTGCTGGAGCAAAGCTCGTTTTTGTTGATATTCGTCCAGATACAATGAACATTGATGAAAAAAAGATAGAACAGGCAATTACTGAACATACAAGAGCTATTGTACCCGTTCATTATGCTGGTGTTGCATGTGAAATGGATACCATAATGGATATTGCAAAAAAATATAACCTGATTGTTGTTGAAGATGCCGCACAAGCAGTGATGAGCACATATAAAGGGAAGGCCTTAGGTTCTATCGGAGATTTTGGCTGCTTTTCCTTTCACGAAACCAAAAACTATTCCATGGGTGAAGGCGGAGCAATTCTGATAAATTATGAAAAATATATTGAAAGAGCGGAGATACTGAGAGAAAAAGGCACAAACAGGTCTCAGTTCTTCCGCGGTCAGGTTGCGAAATATAATTGGGTAGATTTTGGTGACAGTTATCTCCAGTCAGATCTTAACGCAGCTTATTTATGGGCACAATTGCAAGTGGCAGATGAAATAAATGATAATCGTTTGTCAACATGGAATGCGTATTATGAAGTATTTAAAGAATATGAATCAGAAGGAATAATAGAACTACCTGTAATTCCTGATGGATGTGTACATAATGCTCATATGTTTTATATAAAATTTAAGAACTTAGAAACTAGACAGGATTATATAAGGTTTATGAAGGAAAACGATATTCTTTGTGTCTTTCATTACGTACCCCTTCATTCTGCTCCTGCGGGATTGAAATTTGGTCGCTTTGATGGAATAGATGAGTATACTACAAAAGAAAGCGAAAGATTAGTAAGATTACCATTATATTACAATATAGCATCAGAAGACAGAGCAAAGGTAATTGAAAAAACAAAGGAATATTTAAATAGACTTTAATTTGAAATTAGGGGATAATTGATGGTTCGAGTAGCAGTGATCATGGGGAAAATGGATTCTGGTGGCAAAAAGAATTTGGTAATGGAATATTTTCGTCATATAGATAGAAGCAAGGTTCAGTTTGATTTTATTTGTGATTCAGATTCTCAGGCTATACCGACAGAGGAAATAAAGAGTTTGGGTGGTTGTGTTTATATAATACCTCCTTATCAGGATGTATTTTCAAACATGAAGGAATTAAAGCGTATTTGCAAAGAAAATAATTATCAAATTATACATGCTTATAATAGCACTATGAATTTATTTCCAATGTGTGTTGCCAAACAAGTCGGAATACCTGTCCGTATTTCTGAGTCATTATCAATGGCTCATAAAAAGGATCAAAAAACAAAAATAAAAAATATTCTCAGACTTTTTTCAAGATGGTATGCTACACATTTTCTTGCCTGTGGCGAGGATTGTGGGCGCTGGCAGTTTGGTGACAAGCTATTTGATTCAGGAAAAGTGACAGTATTTAAAACCGCTATCAATACAGAATTTAATGCTTATGATCCTAAAGTCAGAAGCAAAACCAGAAAAGAACATCATTGGGAAGATAAAATTGTTATTGGTCATATTGGAAGATTCACAGCACAAAAAAACTCTGTTAGATTGATTGAGATTTTTTCAGCAATCGCAAAGGCTGAGCCGAAAGCAGTTTTATGTCTCATTGGCGATGGTGAGCTTAAAGATGAGATGATGGTAAAGATAAAGGAACTTGCCATTGAGGATAGAGTCGATTATTTAGGCAGAAGAGAGGATATTCAGCAATTTTATAACGCTATGGATTGTTTTGTTCTTCCTAGTTTATATGAAGGTTTACCGGTAGTAGGTCTTGAAGCGGAGAGTTGTGGTTTGCCTATGTTCTTCTCTACTGAAGTTACTTCCGAAGCAAATGCTTGCGAGCTTGGACACTTTATAGATCTGAGTGCTTCAGATGAAGAATGGGCCGAGCAGATCTTGAAGGCTGCAAAAGAAAATATGCCTATCAGACGAAGTCATGCTAAAGAGGTTGCTGCTGCCGGATTTGATTCGATAGTTGAATCATCAAAACTTCAGCAGTATTATTTGAATGTTCTGAACGCAAATCAGAAATAATCAGGTTGGGCAGGAAACCATGAAGGATGTTGTATATGCGAGTTTTATTTCTTATGGCGGATTCAAATGGCGGTTTCCCCGTACCGGCAGTTAAAGGCGGTGCAACAGAAACGCTGGTAGAACATTTAATTAAGCAGAATCAGAAAAAGCAGCTTGTGGATATGGAAATAGTTTCATTTTATGATAAGGATGCTGTAAAGGCAGCGGAACAGTATACCAATTGTCAATTCCATTGGATCAGAATACCGGTTGTTGTAAAAATGTTGGATAAGCTGCTGTATTTCATAGTAAAACACTTTTTCAAAAAGAAAAAGGCAGTGTCATATAAGACAATTTTTTCACTGTTATATTATATCTTATGTTCATCGCACATCATAAAACAATGTCAATACGATAAAATAATACTTGAAAATAACATTCCGCTTGCATGGACCATTAAACTGTCTAAGTTTAATGGTGAGTATTATTATCATTTTCATAACGTTCCTCGCATAAGCGCAAAAGCAAAAGAAACCATACAGAACAGCACAGGTTTTCTTTGTGTTAGCTGTTATGTAGCGGATCAAATATGTAAGCCGGATAATGCAATAGGTCCCGTAAACAAAGATAAAACTCGTGTTTTATACAATTGTATTGACTTGAATCACTTTTCTCCTCGTTCCAAAGAAACATGCTTTTACATACGTGAAAAATATGGTGTGAGCAAAGAAGAAACGCTTATCATTTTTGTAGGACGCTTATCAAAAGAAAAAGGCATAGATGTTGTTTTGTCGGCTATGAAGCAGTGTAAAACAAAGCATATTAAGCTGATGATTGTTGGCGGACTGATGCCTAATGATAAAGAAAAAGATCAGTATCAGCTTTATATTCGTAAGCTTGCTGCAGAAATGGGTGACAATGTTATTTTTACAGGATATATTGATCAAGCGGCACTTCCTGATTTTTATGGCGCAGCAGATCTGGCGATACTGCCTTCTATGTGGGATGAACCAGCTGGGTTGACAATGGTGGAAGCAATGGCAGAAGGTCTTCCGGTGATCTCAACTGTTTCGGGAGGAATTCCGGAATATCTTGGAAATGCTGCAGTTTTACTACAGAGAGATGATGATATTGTAAGCAGATTAGCGGAAAACATAGACAAAATTATTACATCTTTTGAAGTTAGTAACATAATGCGTGAGGCGGGAGTTAAGAGAGCTGCTTTTATTGCTGATTCTGAAACTTATCTTGAAAGGTTTCTGCAGGCAATTAGTAGATGAGGAATTGTGAAAATGGATAGGTTTTTTGTAATTATCAATGAGGCATCACCAGGAAGTTGGCCGGATTTATTCTGGAGCGATCTGAAAGGACAAGCGGAGATTTTTCTTGATAATAACACACTGAGAAGCGAGAGATTGAGAAAAATAAAAAAAGCCCATTTCAGCAATATAATAAATCGTAAATTATTTCTTCCATTTAAATCAATTTGGGATTTAAGCAATTCACTGCCGCTGAACAAAATCAATCCAAAAGATAGGTGTTTTGTAATTTTTCAAAGTGCTGTCAAGTTCTCGCCGCATTACATAAAAAAGCTAAAGAAAAATGGAGCAATAATTATATTGTATTTGCCTGATACCGTAGAGAAGCTGGGACTTGCTAAAAACAAAAAGGAACTGCGGCAATATGAATCAAGATATTATATAGATAAAACATATTCATTTGACCCTCATGACAGCGAGGTTTATGATATTACGTTTTTTGATATTTATTCATCTCTTTCACATAATATGTCCAAGCAACATGATAATGGCGTGTTCTATATTGGTAACTGTCGTACCGCTGAAAGACTTGATACGCTTAATAAAATCTATGACAGGCTGAGTAGAACAATAAATTGCGATTTCAGACTGGTAGGTGTTGAGGATGAAAGTAGTGTTCATTCGGGAATTACTTGTAATCAACCGTTGTCTTATTCACAGGTTCTGGATTTAATTGCTGATACAAACTGTGTTTTGGAAATTATGAATGAATCACAGCAAGGCAATACATTGAGAAGCAAGGAAGCTATATGCTTCAATAAAAGATTGCTTACCAATAATGCAAATATTGTCAACAATCCGTATTATAATCCTCGTTTTATTCAATACTTTTCAAAGCCAGAGGACATCCGACTTGATTGGTTTGAAAAGGATGTGCAAGTTGATTATGGCTATCAGGGAGAGTATTCTCCAAGAGCCTTTCTTAAGTTATTGGAAAAGGATTTTGAATAAAAGGGTGTTTCCATGAGTTTAATTAAATATATTAAAAAACTGTATCATAGAATGAAAGGCAT
>CADCOF010000249.1 GCA_902802975.1 uncultured Ruminococcus sp.
AGAGTGTGCTAATGCAGAGTTGGTAGTTCAACACTCCACAAAAAAAAGCGCAGGGTCGCCGACAATAATCGACGATCCTGTTTTTGTATCTGCCCAACATTATAGATTATTAGTATTTGAAATATTAATAATACAATTTATGATTGTATCCATATCTTCTAAATATGATTTATCCAATGACTTAATTTTTAATATGATTCTGTTTCTTAATAATTTTTCTTTGTTTTCCTCATCTGAAATACCGATAAGATAATCGGTGGAAGTGTTTAGTGCAATTGCAATATTTTTCAAAGTAGAAATAGAAACTCCAACTTTTCCGCCCTCAACATCAGCAAGAAATCTTGTGCTTACCGATATTATTTCAGCAAATTGCTCCCGTGTATATCCCTTGGCTTTTCGTACTGCTTTAACACGCTCACCTAAAACAGCGTTGATCTCTTTTTGCATAATCAGCTCCCCTTTTTATGAATTACTACTCTATTATAAAATGAAGTAATAGTTCATAAAATGATGTAAAAACGTGCTTGACAAATGATGTAATACATCATATAATTATATACAGAAAAAGAATTGATCATTCTCTTTCAAAATAATCCAAAAGGAGGCGAAATCATGTCAAATTACGTAACTTGTCCTTGTGGAACTGCTATTCTGTGCAGCAGTACTAAAGGGGTAACCAGAGTATTTTGCAAGAATTGCAGAAGATGGGTAAGAGTTGTTAACGGTTCGGCTGTTGGATACGCTTAATCCTTGTTATGATCTGAAGTACAAAAAAATGCGGCACTGTGAAGAAATAAGGTTTTCGCCTTACTACTCACAGTGCCGATCGCTATTTTTTAATCTTTAATTCGTGATTTGCCGCAGATCAATTTGCAGATTCCTCAGCATTCTCGGAAGGAGCCTCCTCCGCCGGTTTCGTCAAATCTACAAGCTCAATCGCATTATATCTGTTCATGCCCGTACCGGCAGGTACAAGCTTACCTATGATTACATTCTCTTTGAGTCCGAGCAGCGGGTCTTCTTTGCCCTTTATAGCTGCATCGGTGAGAACTCTTGTTGTCTCCTGGAACGACGCTGCCGACAGGAACGAATCTGTTGCAAGCGACGCCTTTGTGATACCAAGCAGCAGCTGGGTATACTCCGCTTCTCGAAGCTCGCTGCCGTCTTCGTTCGTCTCGCCTTCTTCAATTCGTCTTCTTATATCGTCGTTTGCGTCAAGGACATCGTTTTTCTCCACAAGTGTGCCCTTCAGGAACGATGTGCTGCCATGGTCGTTTATTCTGACCTTCTTCATCATCTGACGTACAATAACTTCAATGTGCTTGTCGTTGATCTCAACGCCCTGCATACGGTATGTCTTCTGTACTTCCTGAATAAGGTAGTTCTGAACGTCGTCGGGACCGAGTATTGCAAGAATATCATGCGGATTCGACGCACCCTCGGTGATCTTGCTTCCCTTCTTGATGAACGTGCCCTCTTCAACAATAGCTCTTGAACCGAACGGAATAAGGTATGTTCTCTGATCCATCGTATCGGGGTCTCTGATCACAACGTGAGTGTTGCCCTTGATGTCTTCAAACGTAACTTTACCTGAGATTTCGGCAAGGATCGCAAGGTGCTTCGGCTTTCTGCCCTCGAAAAGCTCCTCTACACGCGGAAGACCCTGTGTGATGTCTTCGCTCGACGCAACGCCGCCTGTATGGAATGTACGCATCGTAAGCTGTGTACCCGGCTCACCGATTGACTGCGCCGCAATAATGCCTACTGCCTCGCCGACTGTAACAGCCTGTCCGTTTGCAAGGTTCGAGCCGTAGCACTTGCGGCATACGCCGTGTTTAGCGCGGCAGCCGATAACGGAACGAACCGTAATTCTCTCTGTGCCTGCGTCAACTATGATCTTGGCGTCGTTGTTGTCCATCAGCTTATCTTTGGAAACAAGAACTTCGCCTGTTTCTTTGTCAACAAAATCTTCAAGCAGGAATCTGCCGACAAGTCTTTCGGAAAGCTCCTCAATAAGCTGCTTGCCTTCCTTTATGTCGAATATTTCAAGACCGCTCTTTGTGTGGCAGTCGTCTTCATATATGATAACTTCCTGGGATACGTCAACAAGTCTTCTTGTAAGATATCCCGAGTCTGCTGTACGCAGTGCCGTATCAGCAAGTCCTTTTCTTGCGCCTCGAGAAGAAATGAAGTATTCCAAGATATTCAAGCCTTCACGATAATTTGCACGAATAGGAATTTCGATTGTCTTACCCGATGTATTGGCGATAAGCCCGCGCATTCCGGCAAGCTGACGAATCTGACTCATAGAACCTCTTGCACCTGAATCAGCCATCATATAGATCGGGTTGTATCTGTCAAGGTTACCCTGAAGTGCCGCTGTTACCTCGTCTGTGGTTTTCTCCCATACTTTCAGTACGCGAGAGTAACGCTCGTTATTCGAGAGTAAGCCCATGTTGTACATGTTGTAAATTTTATCGACTCTCTTTTCTGCTTCGGCAATAAGGTCTTTTTTCTGCGGCGGGATAGTAGCGTCGCAGACAGCAACCGTTATCGCACTCTTTGTAGAGTACTTATAGCCCTGCGCCTTTATAGCGTCGAGTACAACAGACGTTGTTCTTGTGCCGTGCTTTTCAAGACACTTCTTGATAATCTGACCAAGCTGCTTTTTGCCTGTCAGGAAATCAACTTCAAATTTCAGCTCGTTGCCCGGTATTGTTCTGTCAACAAAGCCGAGGTCCTGAGGTATCGGGCGGTTGAAAATGATCTTGCCGACAGTGGTTCTCACCAATGCGGTAACCTTCTCTCCGTTGACAATTCCCTCGCGGCGAACCTGAATATCCGCATGCAGACTTACAACGCCTGTCTCATACGCCATCATAGCTTCGTCGATATCGCGGAAAATTTTGCCTTCGCCCATCTCGCCAGCTTTATCGAGTGTAAGATAATACGAACCGAGGATCATATCCTGCGTAGGAACCGTAACAGGCTTGCCGTCCGATGGCTTGAGCAGGTTATTCGATGCAAGCATAAGGAATCTCGCCTCTGCCTGAGCCTCCGCGGAAAGCGGAACGTGTACCGCCATCTGGTCGCCGTCAAAGTCCGCATTGAACGCCGTACATACAAGCGGGTGAAGTTTTATTGCGCGTCCCTCAACGAGGACAGGTTCAAACGCTTGAATTCCGAGCCTGTGAAGTGTAGGCGCGCGGTTGAGCATTACGGGGTGACCCTTGATCACAACTTCAAGCGCGTCCCATACTTCGGGGCTTGAACGCTCCACAGCCTTGCGGGCTGCTTTTATGTTCTGTGCTTTCTTTGTTTCGCACAGTCTCTTCATAACGAACGGCTTGAACAGCTCCAGTGCCATTTCCTTAGGAAGACCGCACTGATACATTTTCAGTTCGGGCCCTACAACGATAACTGAACGTCCCGAGTAGTCAACACGCTTACCGAGAAGATTCTGACGGAAACGTCCCTGCTTGCCTTTCAGCATGTCCGAAAGCGACTTGAGTGCTCTGTTATTCGGACCCGTTACAGGTCTGCCGCGTCTGCCGTTATCGATGAGTGCGTCAACAGCTTCCTGCAGCATGCGCTTCTCGTTGCGGATAATTATATCGGGTGCCTGCAGCTCAATGAGCTTGCGCAGACGATTGTTTCTGTTCAATACGCGGCGGTAAAGATCGTTGAGGTCGCTCGTTGCAAAACGACCGCCGTCGAGCTGTACCATCGGGCGAATATCAGGCGGAATAACCGGGATAACGTCAAGTATCATCCACTCCGGACGATTGCCGGAAAGTCTGAACGCCTCAACGACTTCAAGACGCTTGATAAGGCGAACCTGCTTCTGACCTGTCGCATCTTTAAGCTCTTCTTTCAGTTCCTTTGAAAGCTGCTCGAGATCAATCTTCTCCAGAAGTTCCTTTATCGCCTCTGCGCCCATAGCGGCTTTGAAATCGTCATCGTACTTTTCTCTGAGTTCTCTGTATTCCTGCTCCGAAAGGCACTGTCCGACTTTAAGCTCGCGTGCCTCGCCGGGGTCTGTAACGATGTACGCTGCGAAATAAAGCACCTTCTCAAGTGTTCTTGGGGATACATCGAGCATAAGACCTATTCTCGACGGAATGCCCTTGAAATACCATATGTGCGATACGGGTGCAGCAAGGCTGATATAGCCCATTCGCTCTCTTCTTACTTTGGAGCGGGTAATCTCAACCTGACAGTTTTCGCAGATTTTTCCTTTGTATTTTACTCTCTTGTATTTTCCGCAGTTGCACTCCCAGTCCTTCTGCGGTCCAAAGATACGTTCACAGAAAAGTCCGTCTTTTTCGGGCTTCAATGTTCTGTAGTTAATTGTTTCCGGTTTTTTAACTTCGCCGTCCGGAGCGTAAGCCCACGATTTTATCTGTTCAGGAGATGCAAGACCTATCTTCACAGAGTTGAATGCAGCAAATGCCATAGTTCTCTTTCCTCCCTAAATAATCAGTCGTCATTGTCCATATAATCATCGCCGGTGTCATCGTCATCATATCCGTCAAGTTCATCGTCAATGTCATAATCACCGCTGCCGTAATATTCGTCGTCATTATCATCGTCATCGTAGCTGTCTTCGTTGTAAAATGCCTCGTCGTTGTATCCGTCGTCAAGCATGTCGGTGTCGCCGAATACGCTGACATTATCGGGGTTATCGTCAACCGAGAAGCCCTTGAGGTCCCTTTTGTCAACAACGCTCTTGCCCGGATATGCGCCGTTTTCGACTGCCTTCGGGTTTGTCTCTTCGTCGAGGTCCTGCTTGAGGTCGATCTCGTTGCCCTTGTCATCGATAACTCTGACATCAAGCGCAAGCGACTGCAGTTCTTTGATAAGCACCTTGAACGACTCGGGAATACCCGGCTTCGGGATATTTTCGCCCTTGACGATTGCCTCATATGTCTTAACGCGTCCTACAACGTCGTCCGACTTCACTGTAAGAATTTCCTGCAGCGTATATGCCGCGCCGTATGCCTCAAGTGCCCATACTTCCATCTCGCCGAAACGCTGACCGCCGAACTGAGCTTTACCGCCCAGAGGCTGCTGTGTTACGAGTGAATACGGACCGGTTGAACGCGCATGAATCTTATCGTCAACAAGGTGATGCAGTTTGAGGTAATACATGTAGCCGACTGTAACGGGGTTGTCGAAATATTCGCCTGTTCGTCCGTCACGCACTCTTGTTTTACACTCCATCGAAATACCTTTTTTATCGAAGCATTCAGTAAAATCAATAAACTTCGGCGACGCGGGCAGCGGCAGTTCGCGGTTTTCCGCTTTCACTGCGAGGTCTTTATATATCTCAAAAATATCCTGCTCATGCGCGCCGTCAAATACGCTCGTCATGATCTTCCAGCCCAAAGCCTTTGCGGCATAACCCAGATGAACTTCCAGCACCTGACCGATGTTCATACGCGACGGTACGCCCAGAGGATTCAGCACGATATCAAGCGGCGTACCGTCGGGCAAAAACGGCATATCCTCCTGCGGCAGAATTCTCGAAACGACGCCCTTGTTTCCGTGACGGCCTGCCATCTTGTCGCCGACGCTGATCTTTCTCTTTTGCGCCAGGTAGCAGCGAACAACTTTGTTTACGCCCGGCTGCAATTCATCGCTGTTCTCACGCGTAAACACCTTTACGTCAACGACAGTGCCGTATTCGCCGTGAGGTACGCGCAGCGATGTGTCTCTCACTTCACGCGCTTTTTCACCAAAAATAGCTCTCAGCAGGCGTTCTTCTGCGGTAAGCTCCGTTTCGCCCTTCGGCGTTACCTTTCCGACAAGTATATCGCCCGTCTTTACTTCCGCACCGATTCTGATAATACCATCTTCGTTGAGATTCTTGAGAAGGTCTTCGCCGACATTCGGAATTTCTCTTGTAATCTCCTCGGGTCCTAACTTTGTTTCTCTTGCTTCTGTCTCGTATTCCTCAATATGAATTGATGTATAATAATCATCACGAACCATTTTTTCATTAAGGAGTACTGCGTCCTCGTAGTTGTAGCCTTCCCATGTCATAAAGCCGATAAGCGCGTTTTTGCCCAGCGAAATTTCACCGTGATCAGTTGCGGGACCGTCTGCAAGCACGTCGCCTTTCTTGACTCTCTGACCGACTTCAACTATCGGATTCTGATTTATACATGTTCCCTGGTTTGAACGCAGGAACTTTGTCACTTCATATTCTACAATTTTGCCTGTATCATCAAGTATAGCATTCTGACCGTGCGAATCATAGCGAACCGTGATGCGGTCTGCGCTCACCTGAGTTACAACGCCGTTGCCCTCTGCAAGAATACATACTCCGGAGTCAACACCCGCCTTGTACTCAATGCCTGTGCCGACGATAGGTGCCTCCGTTGTGAGGAGCGGCACTGCCTGACGCTGCATGTTGGAGCCCATGAGCGCGCGGTTTGCGTCGTCGTTCTCAAGGAACGGAATCATTGCGGTAGCAACAGATACAACCATTCGCGGCGATACGTCCATGTAGTCAAATCGTTTTGCCTCAAGCTCTACAAACTCATCTCTGAAACGTCCGTGAACCTTCTTGCGGACAAAGCGGTGGTTCTCATCGAGCGGTTCGTTCGCCTGCGCAACAATGAACTCGTCCTCCATGTCGGCAGTCATATACACTACTTCGTCCGTAACAATGCCGGTCTCCTTGTCGATCTTGCGGAAAGGTGCCTCAACGAAGCCGTAATCGTTAACTCTTGCAAACGTTGCAAGATACGAGATAAGACCGATGTTAGGACCTTCAGGCGTCTCGATAGGACACATTCTGCCGTAGTGGCTGTAGTGAACGTCACGAACCTCGAATCCTGCGCGATCTCTCGAAAGACCGCCGGGACCGAGCGCGGAAAGTCTTCTTTTATGTGTAAGCTCTGCCAGAGGGTTGTTCTGATCCATGAACTGCGACAGCGGCGACGATCCGAAAAATTCCTTTATAGCAGCCGTAACGGGTCTGATATTTATAAGCGACGACGGAGTGAAGCCCTCAAGGTCTTGTGCCTGAAGTGTCATTCTCTCACGCACAACGCGTTCCAGTCTTGAAAAACCGATGCGCATCTGATTTTGCAGAAGTTCACCAACGCAGCGAATACGGCGGTTACCGAGGTGGTCGATGTCGTCCGTTGTACCTATTCCGCAGGCAAGGTTATTCATGTAGTTTACAGACGCAAATATATCGTCTACCGTAATAGTGTTTGGCACAAGGTCTTTTTTGCGTTTGGCGCATTCGGCAATAAGCTCTTCGCCTTGAAGACCGCTGTCAAGTATTTCGCAGAGAACTCTGTAGCGAACTCTTTCGTTGATGCCGCATTTTTCCTCAACATCAAAATCCACGAATTTTGACATATCGACCATGCCGTTTGAAATAACCTTGACAACTGTTTCGTTTTCGAGCTTAACATAAACCTCTCTCACGCCTGAGTTGTCGATCTGCCAAGCCAAATCTCTGCTGATAACGTCGCCGTCCATTGCGAATATCTCGCCGGTTCTCGGGTTCAGTATCGGCACTGCGACGGTCTGCCCCATTATTCTTCTTGCAAGGCTGAGTTTTTTGTTATATTTATATCTGCCGACCTTAGACATATCGTAGCGTCTGGGGTCGAAGAACAAGTTATTGATATGCTGCTGTGCGCTCTCAACCGTAGGCGGCTCCGACGGGCGAAGTTTTTTGTATACCTCGATAAGTCCGTCTTCCTGACTGGAGCAGCCGTCTTTGGCAATAGTAGCCTTCATTCTGTCGTCGTTTCCGAAATACTCCAGGATTTGTTCATCGGTACCGAGACCTAACGCGCGCAGAAATGCAGTGACATGAATTTTTCTGTTTTTGTCGATACGAACGTAAAAAACGTCGTTGATATCATTTTCGTATTCAAGCCATGCGCCTCTGTTAGGGATAACAGTCGAAGAGAAAAGCTCCTTACCGGTTTTGTCATGATCCATCTTGTAGTAAACGCCGGGGCTTCTTACAAGCTGTGATACTATAACGCGTTCCGCGCCGTTGATAACAAAGGTACCGCTTTCGGTCATAAGCGGAAAATCGCCCATGTAGACCTCGGATTCCTTAATATCTTCGGTTTCACGATTAGTAAGACGCGCCTTTACCTTGAGCGGAGCGGCATAGGTAGTATCGCGTTCCTTACACTCAATAACAGAATGCTTCGGGTGGTCTATATCAAGGAAATAGTCGATAAAATCCAGCACATAGTTACCGCTGTGATCGGTAATGCCCGACACATCTTCAAAGACTTCTTTCAGACCTTCATCCAAAAACCACTGGTATGACTTTTTCTGAATCTCGATAAGATTAGGCATATCGATGACCTCATCGATCTTACCGAAGCTCTTTCTGGTGGTGCTTCCCAATTGTACATCCTTTACATTCACCATAGGCTTGCTGTCACTCCAATCTTTATGTTTAGCCCTCCGCAAAAACGCGGATAAAGAAATTTTGAGAAAAGTGAATTTTGTAGCACTTAACAAACTTTTAGCACAAAATTAGCATCATTTAGTTGATTTGCACTTAAAAAGAGGCGGCAAAATCCATTTTCGCCCAAAATCGGCTATTATGATACAATTATCTATTATAACGTATAGTTTATGTTTTGTCAAGAGTAAATTTGAAAAAACTTAAGCTTGACAACAAAAAATCATGGCAAAAGCAGCGTGAAAATACAGCGGCAAGCGGTAAGAAACGCCAATAAAGGTGTGCAGAAAATCAATGCGATATATTCAATGTGCAATGCGCAATGCGCAATTCGCAATTCGCAATGCAGACTGTGCCAAAAGTCGCAGATTGGAACCCCTCCGTCACAAGGTACTATGTACCTTGTGCCACCGTCTCGCCTGCCGGCTCGGTCGGTGCTTCTGCTTCGCAGAGGTCTCCACCGTCGGGGACGGCTCCCAGCCGGAGACCCG
>CADCOF010000250.1 GCA_902802975.1 uncultured Ruminococcus sp.
GCTAATAGCTTTGAGCTATACAACAACTACTCTATCCGAACTAATTCTCAATATTTAATAGGAATTTTTTTATGACGTTTACTATATTTATATTTTCCAACTGTTTTCATAAAGTTCTTGCACTTTTGGTTGTATTGTGGTAACATAAGACTATATTGATATGAATGAGCAAAAATTCACAAAAAACTTTCTCTGCCTTGGCTGCCGAACAGAGTGAAGAGAATATATTTGCTCATCTTAAATCAAACCACTATTTTATATCGAAAGGAATGAACAATATGAAAAATAAGCAAAAAGGAAAACGTTTTTTCTCACTTGCACTGTCGTTTGCAGTGGCGGTTTCGCTGCTTTCGGTGAATGCAGGTGCAGCAGCGACCTTACCGGAACAATCACAATCGGCGTTGCTTGTCACACAAAGCGGCTCGTCATATGATGATTTCAGCTATACGGTTAATGGCGATTTTGTGACTATAACGGGCTGTTCAAAAGCAGATTCCGAAATAACCATTCCCTCCGAGATAGACGGAAAAGCTGTCACGGTTATTGGCAAAGAGGCGTTTTTTCATTGCGGATATACGAAAATAACCCTTCCCGAAGGTATAGTTACTATTGAAGCTTGTGCATTTGAACATTCCACAAAACTTGAAAGCGTAAATATTCCAAGCACTGTAACAACTATCGAAAATGCAGCGTTTGACGGTATTTCAAAACTCACCGTCATAAATGTTCCGGCAAGCGTGACGAGCATTGGCGATTGGGCTTTTCACCGATGCACAAACCTTACCGCAATAAATATAGACCCTGCCAACACAAACTACAAGTCGATAGACGGCGTACTGTTCAGCGGCGATGGAACCGAACTTCTTGAGTATCCATGCGGCAAGGCTGACGGGGCAGCGTACAGTGTTCCCGAAGGTACGGAAACAATCCGCACATACGCATTTCACTGCAGCAAAATTTCTGACGTAACGCTTCCAAGTACTCTTGATTATATCGGCAATGCTGCGTTTTCATTTTCAAGCAAGCTTGAAAGCGTGACTATTCCCGGAAGTGTCAAGACCATCGATAAGGACGCATTCACAAGCTGTCAGTCTCTTACAAGTATAACCATTGAGAACGGTGTTGAAACGATAGGTGACGAGGCGTTCAGTTACTGCAGCAAACTTCAAAGCGTTTATATCCCGCAAAGCGTAACGTCTTTGGGTGACTCCGTTTTAAGTTACTGCCCACAGCTTGAAACAATAACGGTTGATTCCGGCTGCCCGTGTTGTATAGTGAGCAGCGGCGTGCTGTTTGATCCTGATATGAAAACCATTTTGTGTTATCCCGCAAAAAAATCCGGCGAATCATACACTATCCCGGAGAGTGTTGAATTTATAGGAGATTATGCTTTCTCTGTTTGCAAATATTTGACGAGTATTACAATTCCATACG
Organism: uncultured Ruminococcus sp.; assembly: GCA_902802975.1. Classification (GTDB taxonomy): domain Bacteria; phylum Bacillota; class Clostridia; order Oscillospirales; family Acutalibacteraceae; genus RUG592. The sequence continues at coordinate 1,435 of CADCOF010000250.1, forward strand.
GCGTTGAGCGGATTGGTGTGGGTGCATTCAACAGCTGCTCTGATCTGAAAGACATAAATATTCCTGACAGCGTTACTTATATCGGCGGTGCCGCATTCAGTTCATGCTCTTCATTGACCGATATAGTTATTCCCGACAGCGTTACTTTCCTCGGAGGGATCGCATTCAGGCAATGCGCGTCTCTAAAAAGCATAAAGCTCTCTGCCAATATTTCTGTTATACGCGGTTCAACGTTCGATGAGTGTAAATCGCTCGAAAGCATTGTTATTCCCGACAGCGTAACGAGCGTTGAGGATCGAGTATTCTGTTACTGCGAAAAATTAAAAAGCGTGACAATATCAAACAGGCTGACACAAATAAGAGAATACTGCTTCCTCGGCTGCACGTCGCTTGAGTCGGTGAAAATACCGGACAACGTTACGGGTATCGGATATCGTGCGTTCTATGGCTGTTCTAATCTCAAGAATGTAGATATGCCCGGCAGCTTAACAGGCATTGCAAGCGAAGCGTTTATCTTCTGTAGATCGCTTGAAAGCGTATCTCTTCCTATAGGAATAAAAAATATCAGTAACGATGCGTTCTCAGGATGCAAGAAACTTACAGAGATCGCCCAAATCTGTGACATGGATAAGCAATTCGGCGTTTGATGGCTGTGAAAACGTGACATTCTACTGCTGCATGAACTCGGCAGCGGACAGATTCGCCGAGAATAAAGGCATTCCACGAGTATACATAACTGATCTTATTCTTAATAAAACGGAACTTGATCTCGAACTTGGCAGGCAGTTTACGCTCACGTCAGAAATTACGCCCGACAGCTCGAAAGATCAAAAGGTGACGTGGGTTTCGGACAATCCTGCTGTTGCCACGATCGAGAATGGTCTTGTGCGTACAAAAAGCAAAGGCAAGGCGTTAATAACGGCAACGACTGAAGACGGAACTTATGAAAAATGCGTTGTGAATGTATATGAGAACGTTATTCATCACGAGGCGGTTCCGCCTACCTGCACCGAGAATGGCACGATTGAGTATTGGGTATCCGAGAATAAATATTATACAGATGGAGCACTTTTGAATCAGACCTTTGACATAACCGACACCGCAACAGGTCATGACTGGGGCGACTGCGAATACACATGGGACGATGAATTTAACTGCACTGCAATGAGAACGTGCAAAAACGACCCTTCACATGTCGAAATTGAAACGGTAAAGGCTGAGAAAACCATAATGCTTTATCCCGACTGTGAGAACAGCGGAATAAATATTTATACCGCAAAATTTGAAAACAGTTCATTCCACGAACAGACAAAGGAGGAGGCTGTTCCGGCAACAGGTCACAAGTGGAGCGAGCCGCAGTACAGATGGCAGGGCGAAGACGTCCCAACAGAGTGCGAGGCATGGCGTGTGTGCGAAAACGATTACGAATATCAAATCGAGACTGCGGATGTTGCTTACAGAATACTATACGAGCCGACATGCGATGAGGAGGGGATGGGCGAGTTTTACGCGGTGTTTAAAGACCCCGAATTCACTGAACAAGTGTGGCCGGAGATAATACCGCAGAAAGATCATAGTTATGGCGAGCCAACGTACACATGGAGCGATGATAATAAAACGTGTACAGCAAAAAGAGTATGTTCAAATGACAATACTCACATCGAAACGGAAACGGCTGATGTCATAAGCGAAATAACGAGAAAGCCGACGTGTGAAGAAAAGGGTAAAACAACGTACACAGCTGTATTCACAAATGCTGCATTTAAAACACAGGCAAAGACTGTGGAAAATATCGCGCCGAAAGGTCATAAATGGGGTGTACCTGTTTGGTCATGGACGGGTACAACGGAGGCAAAGGCGACCTTTATCTGTGAAAACGACAGTGAGCATACAGTTACGGTAAATGCGGAGATAACTTCAGCCGTAACAGTTGAGCCGACGGAGGACAGAGAGGGTGTTCGTACCTACACCGCAAGGATAACAACAGGCGGCAGCGAGTACTCCGACAATAAAACCGAGCGTATTCCAAAGATAGAAATCACCGTTCCCACACCTGATGAGCCAAAGCCTGAGCCGGTGTTAGTTGAGGTAGGACTTCTTGGCGATGTGACCTATGACGGTACGATCAATTCGGCAGACGCACTCGCAATTCTTCGGGCAAGCATAAAACTTGAAACGTTCGATAATGATAAAAATCTTCTCGGTGACGTCAACGGTGACGATACTTTGGATTCGGCAGACGCACTTGACGTGCTGCGATATAGTGTAGGTCTTTCGACAAATGAAAATATCGGCAGACTCGTAACAAAGCTTGTTTAACCTAACGGGCAAGAAGATCATGGTACTTCAAAAAATCAACAACGCGTAAATGTGTACACAATGTTACAAGATACGCGTTGTTGTTTTTGTGAAGTACTCACCGCCTATAGAGGCGGGAGCTTCCTTTAATCCGCCCAACCTTACAAAGGATTTCATTTTACAGGCATCAGTTTCC
>CADCOF010000251.1 GCA_902802975.1 uncultured Ruminococcus sp.
ACAGTACGCGCACAAAGTTTGTACAAATATAAACTATACAGCCCGCGCCTAACAAATAAGGAGTCATGCCGGGCATGACGGGGCACGCGCGCATAAAAGCTACTCATACAAAGAATTAAAAACGCGAACTGCCCGCGGGCGCATGCCCGCTAGTCAAAGTCGTCCAGCTTTATGTATACTGCGTCTTTTTTGGAGAAAGTCACTTCGTTTTCGCCGCTGTGATCTTCAATTGTCACATTTGGTCTGTCATAAGCCTTCAGCTTTCCGCAAAACTCTCTTCCGATTCCATCAATTGGACGTATCATTTTTATCATTACATCTGCGCCAATAAACTCCTCGAAATGCTCGTCTTTGATAAGCTCGCGTTCAATTCCCGGAGAACATACTTCCAATGTGTATTCTCCATCAACCGGATCAAGCTCGTCAAGCGGCGCGTCTATCGCTCTGCTCACTGCCTCGCAGTCATCTATCATAACACCCTCATCTTTGTCAATGAATATGCGCAGATACATCATTGCGCCTTCTTTGACAAGACGAACGTCCCAAAGCCGCAGTCCAAGCCCTTCAACAATCGGCTTCACAAGCTGCGTAACCGCCTGAACCGTGCTTCCGCCTTTGTTTTTTGCCATATCTTTTCTCCTTGTAAATACAAAGGAGCGGGCGTTGCTTCCCACTCCTTTTCATTAAAACATCTTACTATAGTATTTTACCACTTAACAGCGGAAATATCAAGGTAGATTTTTGTACAACGATAATTGTTTTATTGTCGGTATTTTTATTTGTTTTTAATAAACGAACACCGGCATTCCGTCATATACCAATTCATACAGCTCGGCTGCCTTATTATATGGAAGATTTACACAGCCATGCGAACCGTTCCATAAATAAAGATCGCCGCCGAAATATGGCTGCCACGTCGCGTCATGGAAACCAACGTCATCGGCAAATACCATCCAGTACGCCACCTGTGTTGAATAACCGGGACCTGTAAGCGTTGCGGGTGCCTGATGATAAATTATTTTGAACGCACCCATAGGAGTAGAATTACCCGTATTCGGATTGCCCGTTACAACATCAGATTCGTAAACAACCTCGCCGTCCCGGAACATCCACATGTGCTGCTCGGAAATACTGACCTCAGCATATGTATTTCCGTAGTAGCCCGTGCCTTCCGTTTCGTAAACCTCAGCCTTTCTGAACCACCATGCGTTGCTGGCCTCGGAACCGTCCGTCAAATCAATTGTAACACTCTTACGTGCCAAAACGAGAGCCTTTAATTTGTCCACCGCAAACTCTCTGTCCAAAAGCCAGCCGTATCCGCCGGGCTGCACATCAATAATGTCGCCTGTGTGTGATTTGAACTTCTTCACTTTGTCGAGAGTATCGTATGTATCCGCAAGAGTATCAACATATTTTGTTATCTCGTCTGTAATAAGATTAAGCTTGAATGTACCGTCGGAATTCTTGCCGGGCTTCACCCATTTGCTGATAGCCTTAATGCCAACAGGCACTGTCTTCTTACCGAATTTCAGCGAAATGATCATGTTATTAAGTTCGTCATAAGCTTTCTTCTGCTCCTGAAGAATGGGATCGTCCGAACATATCTCAGGCATATCATAATAGCCATTATCAAGAAGATTGATAGATTCATCACAGCTCATTACAGCCTCGGCAACACCTTCACGCAGTTCGTCACGATGCGCTGTATTGCCTATAGTCTCCGGCGAAATAACGAATCCGTCATCAGACAAAACGATCTCGGCATTTTTCACTTCTACAGGATACTGCGGCGATACGCATTCAAGATTGTCAATTGTCGTATCGAGCATATCATCATCATATTCAAGCGACACAAGACCGTCGGGCATTTCGAACTTATTATCCATAAAAATATTGAGTGCCCACGAAAGACCTGTCGGAACATTGAGCATATTGTTAAATTCATTGCTGATAGATGCGGTAAGCCCTATGTCTGACCCTTTGATAACCTCCTGCTTGTTGTCCAACTCGTTGAGCGTGAGCTTATAGCTTTCGAAAGCGTCAACAAGCTCGTTTTTTGCTTTTTCGGCTGTCATGAGCGACACATCAACGCCATTGACCACCGTACCCGGCAGGAAATGAGACGAAAAATAGAATCCCATAACAACATACGCCACAATCACCAACACAAAAGCCAGAATAGCCGCAACTACTCCGCCGCCGGCACTCGCATGACGCGCCTTCGTACGGCGTTTCGACTTCTTGTTTGACTTATTTACAGTACGATTACTCCCCATATTTTTTCCGCCTTCCACACATATAGATAAGATTGTTTGATTTAATCATAGCACTGTGAATGCTGTTTTTCACTCCTGTAATATCATATCACAAATGTTTTTCAAATTCAATCAGAAAATAAACAAATTTGTAAATTTTTCATCAATTTAATTAATTCGTGACATTTTCCTCGTTATCTTCACTTTCCCGTATTATATATATCGGGCGGCGCTTCGTTTCGAGATATGTTTTCGAAAGATACATACCTACCACGCCGATTCCGATCAACTGTATACCGCCCAAAAAAAGCATGATACAAACAATAGTCGGGAAACCCGCTGCGGGGTCGCCAAATATCAGTGCTTTTATCGCATAAAAACATGCCATTATGAATGAAACAATGCACACAATAAAGCCCATAAAAGATGAAATATACAGCGGCGTTGTCGAGAACGCCATAATCCCCTCAAAGCTGTATTTGAACAGCTTCCAGAACGACCACTTTGTCTCACCTGCAACGCGCTCCACATTGACGTACTCAAACCATTTTGTTTTGAAACCTACCCAACCGAATATGCCTTTGGAAAAACGGTTGTACTCGCCAAGCGACAGCACTGCGTCCACCATAATGCGTTTCATCAGTCTGAAATCGCGCGCACCGTCAACAATGTTTGCATCACTGATCTTATTGATGATTCTGTAAAACATGCGGGCGAAAAAAGAGCGTATCGGCGGTTCTCCCTTTCGGTTGGTGCGGCGCGTTGCTGCGCAGTCATAACCCCCTGTTGTAACGGCTTCGTACATCTCCGGCAGAAGTGACGGCGGGTCCTGCATATCCGCGTCCATCACTGCTACATAGTCGCCTTTTGCTGCCTCAAGTCCGGCAAGCATTCCTGCTTCTTTTCCGAAATTGCGTGAGAAAGATATATATCTTACTTTGTCGTCCTGCTTTCTCAGCCGTTTTGCAACGTCAAGCGTTTTATCTTTTGAGCCATCGTCTACAAAAATGATTTCATAATCTACATTCATCTTTTTCAAAACGCCGGTAACTTCCTTATAAAACACCGGCATACTTTCCTCTTCATTGTAACACGGCACAACTATAGAGACAAGAGCCATATCTTTCACCACCCTTTTCATAATTACAATTACGCGTTATTATTCTAAATCAATGTTCTTTCTGCTGTCTTTAATTATCATAAATATAAAAACAAGCAGTGCTGCAATTCCGATAAACATTCCCGATACAAAACCCTCGGGACAATATTTTAGCTTTATCTCATGCGAACCCTGTCCGATATCGGCACACAAAAACGCACCCATTGCCGCTCTTGTTTCGGTCTTTTCTCCGTCAACATAAAGCGTCCAGCCCTTCTCCCACGGTATAGATGTCATAAACAAGCCGCCTTCGCCTGCGTCGAGCGTTCCTTCTACAGACGTACTTGTGTAGGTTACATTTTTCATTGCATGTTTGTTAAGAAGATTGTATCCTTTTTCAAGAACGTCACTGTTGAGATAACCGACAGCAATCTTGTTTTTAGCACGCTTGTCAGCCAGCACTTCAAGCACCACGATTTCGCCCTTTTTGTAGTATCCAAGCGGGAATACATATCTCTGCGCTTCAATCTCGTATGTGTGGTCAAGATTTGCGCTGCGGACTTCTATCGTGTCGGCGGACTTTATATTCGCCCACGCGTATATCATGCCGTCTTTCGGTGCTTTGTACATCACCTTTATTTCGCCGGCATTTGCGGTATCTGACATCTGAAATTTGTATAATCCTTCGGATTCTTCCTTGCATTCAAAATCTACGCTTTCGTCTTTATACGGGTCAAGCAGAGTATACACATCTTCATTTATCCCGGTCAGCTGTGAAAACGCCTCATTTTGATTTATAAACACATTATCGCTGATCAGCCGTGCGGATTCTCCTGTGCTTTTAGCCGCATAGCCTATCGGCAAATAATATTTATTTTCGTACAGTGAAACATTGCTTCCTTCGATAGTTTTCACAAGTTCAAGCGACGTGTCATTTCCGTTGTAGCTGTCTCTTGAGATAAGGTATTTTTCGTTTAAAAGCATTGAAACAACAGGCGACGTCAGCAAATACTGGAACGAACTTCTCTTTGAGACGATACCGAAATCAGCTGTAAAATCAATAAGCGTCTTGTATGACGTACTGGAAAACTGACCCGCACTGTTGTAGCCATAGATCATTCCGTCATTTTTTGTGGAATAATACTCCTGATCTATTTTGAAAAGGTCACTCCCGCTTTGTTCTTGTGCATATTTGACAAGTTCAGTGACTTCCGCTTCATCTTCGGGATAATTTGGTCTTGAAGTGGTTCCTACAGCGTCAACGCCGATATCGGCTCTGAAACACATCTCGGCAATTATCGCAAGGCTCGCAAACACCACCAAAAAACGCCTGTCAAGCAGATCAAATTCATACAGAGTCATAAACAAGATATGACAGCCCGCAACTATTAAGCTTCCTATAATAGCAGTTTTATCAAGATAGAACACAGATATACATATCATCGCTATCGTAATAATGCACATGCCAATCAAATCGATCTTGTCAAGCTGCACAAAAGAAGCAAACGCACGATATGCAACAGCTATAAGTACAAAGCTAAACAAAAACGCAAACCGGTACGGTATCAGATTCGGGAAATGGAATCCATGCCAGATATAATCAGTAACGTTTAAGTTGAGACTTACAAACATAAAGCCGAGAAGAGTCAGCATAGTGATCTTCTCACGCCGGGGTATAACTTTAGACCTCACAAACACAACAAGCATCAGGATACAAATTACTCCCGCGCCAATATTTGGAAGACCTTCCATTGTGGTAGGTTTATGGAAGCTGACAAGGTTGGACGCCATCTCCATAAAATTATTGTAAATTTCCAATTCGTCCGGGAACTCGTCGTCGGTTCCGACAGTATTTTGCAGCTGAATCAGACTCACAAGAGTGACAGGCAGCGTCATGCAAAGTGCGATCAGCGAATAACCCGCCGTTTTGAGCAGATTTTGTAAAATCTCCTGCTTGTTTACGCCTTTTATGATAACCTGAGCTATAAACCACAAAAGAATAAACAGGCATAACATATATCCAATATAATAACTTGATAAAAATGCAAGTGCCAACGATACAATGTATGTTTTATATTTATTTTCATAAACAACACGATATATGCCAAGCGCGCAAAGCGGCAGCAAAGCCACGCTGTCAAGCCAGATAACATTCCAGTAATACCCCAGAAAGAAATCACAAAAAGCATAACAGCAGCCAAACGCAGTCAGCGAAAGGTCATTGCGCTTGTACATATTTTTGAGAAATATCGCAGTAAAAAGACTCGCAAAGCCAATCTTTGTCATGATGAGTATTGCCATAGCTTCGCGAATATATTTTAGGGGAACAAACAGCGTCAGCAAATTCAGCGGACTTGAAATGTAATACCCGATCATAGCGAGGAAGTTTGTGCCCATTCCGCTGTGCCATGAGTAAAACATAGACTCCCCGCTTTGCAGTTTTCGCTGAAACTCCTTCAAAAACGGCAAATACTGCTGCTTGCAGTCTGAAAACAACACCTGCCTGTCGCCAAACGGGTATATTTCGGCTCTTGCAAACATATAGCCCATTATCAAAAAAGGAACTATGAACGAAAGTACCAAAAATATTTTTGTATTACTCAGTTCATTTTCGCGATTATCAGGATTGAGTGTGCGTGCCGGCTTATTTTCCTTTTTTGGGGTAGATTCGGTATTTTCGGGCTGTATTATTTTTTCCTTCTCCGGATCATTTGATTTCTTTCTTTTCTTTTTAGCCACTTCTATACGTCTCCTATTCCAATGTCATTAACTTAAGGTATTAACATGCCTCCGGCGGGCGGGACTCCGTCCCTGCACCCTGCAAGCCTTTTGAAAAAGGCTTGGCGAAAA
>CADCOF010000252.1 GCA_902802975.1 uncultured Ruminococcus sp.
GCCGGGCAAGCCGAGACCCGCGTGCGAAAAAGCTACGATACCGAGAAACCGAACCGCGTATTGGGTGCGGCAGCATGCCGCCTAGAGGTCTAGTATGCCAAAGAGGAAGAGGAGGAGGGAGCCTATGCCAGCCAAAAATGTTATTGCACTGAACACCAGAACTATTTTCACTTCATTCCAACCGCACAATTCAAAGTGATGATGTATCGGCGTCATTTTAAATATTCTCTTGCCGTGCGTCAGCTTGAAATAACTCACCTGAAGAATAACCGAGAACATTTCAATAATATATATTATGCCAAGCGGAATAAGCAGTATCGGAACATCAAGCGCAAATGCCGCCGCGCACACCGCACCGCCCAAAAACAGTGACCCCGTGTCACCCATGAATATTTTAGCGGGATTGAAATTCCACACAAGGAAACCCAGACAACCGCCTGCGAGTGCGGCACAATATATGTTCATACCCTCAAATCCACTTACGCCCGCCATAACCATGAAAAACGCCGCAACAAACATTGTCACAGAACCATTCAATCCGTCAATTCCGTCGGTAAGATTAACCGCGTTTACTATGCCAACAATAAACACTGCCGACAATATATAATAGAAAAATCCAAGATCAACCGAACCTACAAACGGAATAAGAGTCCTCGTGTCATCACCGAATATATTCATTACAAACAGATATATAAAAGCTACTGCAAACTGTACTACCAGTTTCTGTCTCGGAGTCAAGCCAAGATTGCGCTTCTTCCTGATCGAAATATAGTCATCGACAAACCCGATTATACCGTAACAAATGGCCATAGCAAACCCGCCCACCAACTGGGCTGTTCTCAGCTTGTTGACCATATAATCCTCCGCCGCCATGCGGCAGCAAAAGCACGTTATCACGGTAGCTATCAGCGTTCCCGCTATAAACATTATACCGCCCATCGTCGGAGTGTTCTGTTTATTCTTATGCCATGAAGGCCCCATCTCAAGTATGGTCTGACCACACTTGACCTTGACAAGAAACGGTATCAGAAAATTGCCGATCACCGACGCGGCGATGAACGAAATAAGTGCTGCCTCAAAAGACCATAATCCCGTTTTCATAAGTATCCCTCTTTTTGCTTTCCTGTTATTTTGAAATGCTCTGCCCGGTTTTTACATTACTTCATCATCAACCTTGGCATTGCCAAACGTAACCGTTACTACAGTTCCCGGCGGAACTTGCGATCCGGATGCAATACTCTGCGAATATGACACTACTGTATCCTGCTCCACAGAACCCGAATAACTGATATTGATATTATATTCCGCCGATAACTCATTGACCTGTGCTACGCTGTAACCAACGAGATCGGGAACCGTGACTGTCTCCTTTGTGCTGTCGGTTGTCGTATACAAAACAATCCTTCCGCCGCGCGGTATCATTGTTCCCCCTTCGGGTATTTGCGCTACTACAATATCGCCGTCACCCGTAACAAAAGGCTCGAACCCATCCTCTTTCGCTTTCGCCATAGCTTGCTCTATAGGCATTGACAAATACGTTTCGGCAGATGTGCTGACGTATTTCAGTTCTTCATCCGTATATTGTGCTTCAATCCCAAGATATGGACATATCTCTTCCATTATCCCCGCAAACACAGGTGCCGCCACCTGTGAACCGTAATACGCGTCGCCCGTTGGCGTATCGAAATACACCAATAACGCGATCTGCGGGTCGTCTGCCGGCGCAAATCCACAGTACGACGCGATGTAGTCAACCGAATCGCTGCGCCTGCTCTGTCCGATCTTCTCGGAAGTACCGGTTTTTCCCGCTATTCTGTAGCCTGCAACGTATCCGTTTTTCGCCGTGCCTTCCGTGGCATTTTTTTCGAGTATCTCGGCCATTTTTTTTGCTGTATCATTCGAAATAATCTGACGTTTTACCTTTGTTTCCCTTGTTTCGACAACGTTGCCGTCTGAATCAACGATCTGCTTCACAAGATATGGCTTTACAAGCTGACCGCCGTTTGCAACTGCACTGACAGCCGTTACCATTTCAATCGGAGTAACTGTTATACCCTGACCAAAAGAACCTATCGCAAGATCGGTAGGCCACATAGAACCCTCAGGCTCTCCGTCATGATGGAAAAACAGCCCCGTTCCCTCTCCGGGCAGATCAATTCCTGTTTGTGAATTGAATCCGAACGACTGGAAATACTCCCAGAATTTCTCATATCCCAAAGCCTTACCCATCTGCATAAATGCCGGGTTGCATGAGTTACACAAGGCGTCCGCAAATATCTGCGTCCCGTGACCGTCACGATTATGACAGCCAATCGGAGCCACGCCCTCATACGGAACGTAGGAACCGGTACACACAAACGTACTGTTCAAATTTGACGTGCCTTCCTCCAATGCGGAAGACGCGGTTATTATCTTAAAAACCGAACCGGGATAGTAGCTGTCGGAAATTGCTTTATTTCTCCACTGTTTTGCAAGCAGCTCACTCTCTTTTTCTTCGCGCTTGCTGCCGCTCAGTTTCTCAAGCTGCTCGGCTTCTTTTTCATCTGCTATTTCATAGGGGTTGTTCAGATCGAAGCTGTTCTCATCAGCCATACCGAGTATTTCGCCGGTTTTTACGTCCATACAAATGGCCACTGCGCCGTCTTCGACCTTGTAATCGATTATTCCTTGCTTGAGGTGTTTTTCCAAAAAATGCTGTATCGTTTCGTCAATGGTGAGTACAACCGCGTTGCCGTCGTGCGCCTCCTGCTTTTGCTCATACTCAAAAGGCATGGCAGCACCCCACGCGTCATTTTCGCTCACAACACGCCCGGGAATACCGGTAAGATATGAATCATACTGATACTCGATTCCCGAAAGCCCCTGTCCGTCCGAACCGGTAAAACCAATTACGGACGCAGCGAAATCGTTGTAGGGATAGTACCGCTTATAATCCTCCTCAAGAACAATTACCGCACCCAGTTTGGGGTTCTCCTTAGATATTTTTTCGATAAGCTCCAGTACTTTATTTCGCTCATCGCTTTCAATCTGTCGCTTAACTGTCTGATAATACGAATCGCTTTTTTTTGCAAGCTCGTAAATGTCCGAAACATTCATTCCGAGAATAGAGGCAAGCCCTTCCGATACAGCCCGCCGATCTTTGTCATTTTCAAAATATATTGGCGCAAGAACTACTTTCCATACATTGGCAGAGCTTGCCAGCGTATTGCCGTTTCGATCTAGTATCGGCCCTCTTTTTGCGGAAACAGTCGTATCGCTCATCTGCTGATCAACAGCCAGATCAGAAAATTCTTTGCCCTTTATGATCTGCAGATAAAACAAACGCGTAATAATAGAGCCAAAACCAAGGATAAGAATCAATGCCAATAATATCCATGATCGCCTGCGGATATTTGACAAAACATTATCCCCCATTGCGCCACCTCCGGTTATGATAGTTATGATGATAAACAAATCGGGCGGAACAGCTTTTCCGTCCCACCCTCATCTGTCGTGCTGTTATATTAATGTATATACCCTGATCTTCAAAAATATACCGACCGCGTGTGTGAACTACCCATTGTCTAAAGCCAATGGGCTTCCTGCTTCATTGTCCTCGTAACCTACTAACTCCACAGGCGTAA